>CAMWWS010000400.1 GCA_947178085.1 uncultured Lachnospiraceae bacterium
ATATGTCATAACAGATGAAGTATATGAGCATATAGTATATAAACCTAATAAACATATTTGTATTGCCACACTGCCGGGAATGAGAGAGCGGACGATAATCTGTAATTCTCTCTCCAAAACGTATTCCATTACAGGCTGGCGTTTGGGATTTGTAATGGCATCTCCGGAAATTACAGACAGAGTGAAAAAAGTGCATGATTTTCTGACGGTAGGAGCGGCAGCGCCTTTGATGGAAGCTGCGGTCGTGGGTTTAAAGTTTCCTGATTCTTATTATGAAGACCTGTGTGAGCATTATACGCATATGAAAAATCTGTTTACTAATGGGTTAAAAGATATCGGACTTTCCTTTACCAATCCGCAGGGTGCATACTATGTGCTGGTGGATATCAGTGAATTCGGGTATGAAGACGATATACTATTTTGCGAGGATTTAGCAAGAAAGGTAGGTGTGGGAGCAGTCCCAGGTTCAAGTTTCTTTAAAGAGCCGGAGAACCGTTATATCCGTTTCCATTTTGCCAAACAGGATGCCACACTTAATGCGGCGTTGGAGAGGCTTGCGGATATTCATACCAAGATGAAAACCCAAGTGTAAAAGTCAAATTGAGTTTCGGTTGACACGATATAACCATTAGTCTATAATAAATATGTCTAATTATTATAGACTAATGTGTTTTAGAGAGAATGAGGGAGGGATTTCTAATGAAGAAATTATCTGTAAAAAGCGTTGTTGCAATCGGTATCGGTGCAGCTTTATTTTTTGTTTTAGGAAAGATTTCTATTCCTACGCCGGTTCCAAATACTTACATCAGCTTACAGTATGCGATTCAGGCTGTGTTTGCTACACTGTTTGGACCTATAGCAGGTCTGCTGATTGGATTTGTCGGTCATACATTGATTGATGCAACAAGTTACGGTCCGTGGTGGAGCTGGATTATTGCTTCTGCATTTGCAGGTCTTTTAATCGGTATTGTTACAATGAAGCTGGATATCAATGAGGGGCTTGATGTTAAGAAGATTATCCAATTCAATTTTGCACAGGTTATTGCTCATCTGTTGGCATGGGGAGTTGTTGCACCTTGTCTTGATATTATTATATATAAGGAGCCGGTCGAGAAATTGTTCGCACAGGGTCTTGTAGCCGGTGTTTCAAATATGCTTACAACCGGAATTGTCGGTACACTTCTGTTAGTTGCATATGCTAAGACAGTTGTAAAGAAAGGTTCCCTGAATAAGGAAGACTAATTAATAGCGGTAATCATTAAGAGCGGTCGTTAATCATGCGGCGGCTCTTTCTATTTTATTTATTAGATATTATTGCGACGATTTATTAATTTAAATATAAAATGAAAAAAGGAGTAATAACATGAAATCTCCCGTTATTTCTTTTAAGGACTATAGCTTTCAATATATGGCACAGGCAGAACCGACTCTGAGGAACATTAATCTGGACATATATCCCGGAGAAAAGGTGCTGATTGCCGGCGCTTCAGGCAGCGGTAAGAGTACAATAGGAAATTGTGTCAACGGATTGATACCTTTTGCTTATCCCGGTAAAAGTACCGGAAGCCTTACGGTAGACGGTGTTGAGACGGAAAAGAGCAGTATCTTTGAATTAAGCCATACCGTCGGTACTGTATTGCAGGATACGGATGGACAGTTTATCGGATTGACGGTAGGAGAAGATATAGCTTTTGCACCTGAGAATGACTGTGTACCGCAGGCTGAGATGAAAGAAATGGTAGACAAGGTTGCTAAGCTTGTGGATATTGATCATCATCTTGAATATTCACCACAGGAACTGTCGGGCGGACAGAAGCAGCGTGTAAGTCTGGCTGGTGTAATGGTGGAAGAAGTTAAGGTGCTGTTATTTGACGAACCGCTGGCGAATCTGGACCCTGCTGCAGGGCGCGCTACAATAGAACTGATTGATATGGTGCATGAACGTACAGGAGCGGCAGTTCTGATTATTGAACACAGACTCGAAGATGTTTTATGGCGCAGTATGGACAGGATTATACTGATGAATGAAGGCGAGATTGTAGCAGATATGTCTGTAACGGAAATGCTTACCGGCAATCTGCTCCTTCAGCATGGAATCAGAGAGCCGCTTTATCTGACGGCGCTTCGCTATACCGGCGTTGAAATTAACGAAGCACTGCATCCTGAGCATGTAGATAAGTTGGTTCTTAAATCGGAAGATAAAGAGAAAGTACAAAGCTGGTATAAGAAGCAGAGAGCAGAAATACATAGCGTACAGCATGGAGAAGAATTATTGTGCGTAAAAAATCTTAAATTCGGTTATACCCCTGATAAGTTAAACTTGCAGGATGTCAATTTTACGATTCACAAAGGAGAAATGGTAAGTATTGTGGGGCGGAACGGGGCCGGAAAGAGTACGCTGGCAAAATTAATCTGTGGCTTTGAAAAGCCTGTATCCGGTGAAATTTATATGGATGGCAGAAATATAGAAAAAGATACCATCAAAGAAAGAGCTGAGAGAATCGGTTATGTTATGCAGAATCCTAATCAGATGATTTCTAAACCGATGATATGGGATGAAGTGGAGATGGCGCTTGTCCAGAGCGGTATGCCTAAAGAGGAGCGTACAAAAAGAGTAGAAGAAACGCTGAAAGTGTGCGGCTTATATTCTTTTCGTAAATGGCCGGTTTCCGCATTGTCTTATGGGCAGAAGAAGCGTGTGACGATTGCCAGCATTCTTGTTCAGCGTCCTCAGGTTATTATATTGGATGAACCCACGGCAGGGCAGGATTATCATCACTATACGGAAATCATGGATTTCCTGAAGGAATTGAACGAAAAAGGATATACGATATTAATGATAACACACGACATGCACCTGATGCTGGAATACACGGAACGAGCAATCGTTTTCAGTGAAGGCAGGATGTTAGCTGATACGACGGCGGCACATGTATTAAATGACCCGGAATTGGTACAGGCGGCAAACCTGAAAGAAACCAGTTTATATACACTAAGCCTTGCCTGTGGCATCGATGAGCCGCAGGTCTTTACGGAGTGCTTTATCGGGTATGAGA
>CAMWWS010000401.1 GCA_947178085.1 uncultured Lachnospiraceae bacterium
GTCCTATTTTATATGCCTTTTCTTCCAGTTTTTGCTGGAAGGCTATGCCAGCTAAGGGATGTCCACTCTCAAAATCATCGGGCGTGACCGCTACTATAATTGCGCTGTTACTGTTGTCTCCGTTTCTTCCGCTGTAGCTCATACCATTTATGGCAAGTCGTCCTGTTTCTGATGACGCATTAACTACATAACCGCCCGGACACATACAGAATGAATACACGCCTCTGCCTTCTGTGGTCTTTGCCGTCAGCTTATAATCGGCTGTAGGTAATAACCCATTCTCTTCCATGCCATACTGCATCTTATTTATCATTCTACGCGGATGCTCAACTCTGAATCCTACGGCAAAAGCCTTTGCTTCCATCGGAACATCATGTTCATACAGCATCTTAAAAGTATCCCTTGCGCTATGACCTATGGCAAGAACAACTATATCCGTTTTTAGACGCTCAGTGTCATTGATGGCTATTTCCTTTACTCTGCCATTTTCTATCAGTATATCAGTTATTTTACTCTCAAAACGCACCTCACCGCCCAGATTTATTATCTTTTCCCGTATATTTTTGACTATGCGAGTCAAAATATCAGTACCGATATGCGGTTTTGCTTCATACAGAATCTCCTCAGGAGCTCCCGATTCTGCCAGTACTCGAAGCACTTCTTTATTTCTGCCGTTTTTATCTTTAACCAAAGTGTTAAGCTTACCATCCGAGAAAGTTCCCGCTCCACCTTCTCCGAACTGTATGTTGGAATCCGGATTTAACCTGTTATTTTGCCAAAATTCTTCTACATCTCTTGTTCTTGCTTCCACCGGTTTTCCGCGTTCAAATAAAATTGGACGGTATCCATGCAGAGCAAGATAATAGCCGCAGAAAAGTCCTGCAGGTCCTGTTCCAATTATAACAGGCCGACTGCACAGAGGAGTTTTTCCGGACGCCGGAAAGCTATAGGCTTTCTCTTCCGCCTTTTGAACCTGAGTTCCCTTAATGCGCCGCAGTATCCGTTCCTCGTTCTCTACTTCCACATCTGCTACATATGTAATGAATATTTCCGGTTTCTTTCGGGCATCAATCGACTTTTTTATAATCTGAAAAGAAAGAATATCTTTTTCTTTTATGTGCAGTATTCCCGCCATCTTTCTCATAATCGCTTCTTTTGTATGGGAAATCGGCATCTTAATCTGATTTATTCTTATCATTTTTATCACCATGCTTCCGGGTTAATCAAGCCCGGCTTATGTACGCCGTGCTGCACGCCCCGCAACAGCGCCGCTTGTCCACGCCCACTGCAGGTTATATCCTCCACAGATACCGTCCATATCTATGATTTCACCTGCAAAGTAAAGATGCGGCACATGTTTAGATTCCAATTCATCTGTCAGCTCATGTATCGGTATCCCGCCGGCGCTCACCTGCGCATGTTCAAAACCATTCGCCTTACATACAGTGACTACCAGTTTCCTGTATAATCCTGCTATTTTAGCACGTTTTTCTTCACAAATCTCATTTGTAAATTCATGCGGTCTGCAGCCTGAGAGCCGAATAATAAGCTGGTTGATTTTTTTATTGGCTATTCCTGTCAAGAACTGTTCCAGACTCTGATTCGCCTGCTTTACCCAGCGTTCTTTCCAGAAAAGTTCATATTCATTATCCACAAACTGCGGCAGAAAATTTATACCCACAGTAACCGTTTTTTTATGTAAAATGGCAAAAGCTGCCTCTCTGCTTATGCAAAAGACCGGTATACCCGAAATACCATAGTCTGTAAGCTGCAGTTCTCCATGGATACGACATTTGGATTCTCCGTCAATGTAAAGCGTCAAATCAGCCTGAGTACGCACCCCCGCAACACTCTTAAAGAAATCTTCCCTGCATCTTAACTGTACCAGTGCGGGAACCACCTCCGTAACATGGTGTCCCAAAGCTTTAGCTATCTTAAAACCGTTTCCATCAGAGCCGGTAGCCGGAGCCGCCTTACCACCACATGCAAGAATTACTGAATCATATTGTTTTTTTTCATCAAGCATACCTTTATTTGAGTCAGTTACTATTTGAAGTTTTTCATTCCCTTGTATCGTTTCTATTCTTTCTACCTTACAGTCAGTATAAATATGGACTCCGAGGTGTTCCAATTTGATACGCAGTATATCCAGTACCGTTGATGCCTGCTCCGATGCCGGATAGAGGTATCCGTTTCTGTCTTTTATAAGCATTCCCGCTTGACTAAAGAAGTCAATACTTTCCTTTACACCGAATTCGGAAAATAATTTATCGCAGTAAGAAACCGCACTTCCATAATAAGCACTGCTGTTCATATCGGTATTGGAAAAATTGCACTTACCATTGCCGGTAGAAAGCAGTTTCTTCCCAACTCTGTCATTTCTTTCATAAAGCTCTACGAGCGTTTCGTCTCCTGACGCCTGAATTGCCGCCATCATTCCTGCGGCGCCTCCGCCTATTACTGCAATTTTCTTTTTCACCTGTGACCATGCGCCTTCCTTAGCTATAAATAAATTAATAAGCTTAATCGAGGTCAGTGCCTGCGCCTGACTGTTTAATAATAACACTAACTCGAATAAGACTCAAGAAAATTATAAAGCGCCTGCTCATTCTCCATATATTTCCCTTCCATTATTTCCTTCTGCAGTTCATCGCTCAGGCTTTCTAATAATATATCCGTATTCATATGAACGGTTTCTTTATCTTCCTCATATACAATTACATAATGGTTTGCAACCATCAGATAATATCCGTTATTTTCTTTTTCCCTTCTATAGTATTTGCAAACCACTACCCTATCCTTTGAAAATGCCGAAAGCTCGATTGTTTCAAATCCCTGTTTCAAGTCCGTTAGAGGAGGATTTTGTTCGTATAGCTTTAACTCTTCTATCAGCCTGTCCCTGTCAAGGCCAATATATTTTACCGGTATTTCTTCTTCTCTTTCAGATATGGTTCCATCTGCCAGGTTCACTTCTTCAACCATATAAATCGTATTTGTTGTAATTATAGGCGCATTTTCAACAGCCGCCTCAATAATCCGTTCT
>CAMWWS010000402.1 GCA_947178085.1 uncultured Lachnospiraceae bacterium
TTTCCCAATAATTATCAATCTTTCTTTCTCCACGTAAGCAAGACACCATACAGTCAACCGCTTTTCGGATAGGTTCATCCTCTATGGTAAATCCCAGTGTTTTCAATCGGCGTAATGCCTGTTCCGTAGTTAATGGCTTTTTACCGGTCGGTGCAGCCAATGAATGAAATTCATTTCCCCATGTTCCATCTTCATTTTGCAATTCTAAGATTCTTTTTGCAATCTGACCTTCTTTATGACTCATCATTTTCGAGTTTCCTTTCGTCTTAAAGGTATTTTGCCGCCCGCTCTTTGGAATAACCGCTCTCCATTCGGGGATTGCGTTCTTCAAGAAGCGCCAGAATCGCTTTCACATCCTTTGCATCTTCCAGATATGTTTTCTGCTGCTTCTTATCCCCGGTAGTTACCATAAGGAAAAAACTGGAAAATCCCATGCGTCCGCAGCACATCGTGCCCTCGCAGTCCTCTTGTCGCATATAAGCCCACACAATCTCGGAGAGGGGAAGATATTTTGTCTGCATAAATCCCATATAATAAATACATTTTTCTCCAACAGCTACTTTTTTGAATTTTTCTGCCTGCTCAAAATCTTGTTCCAGGGTCTGTAAATCCAGCTCTGTTTCTGAAATTTTTTTGAATTTCATTTATGGTTCTCCTTCCGGTCTGAGTGGTTTGTCTATGATGATTTATTTTATTGTTTATTAATCCAATTATAATGAAAAATAGTGTTCCATGGCATACTCAAAATGTTTTTCAAACCTTTCTGCCGCTTTTCTGCTTACCGGAAGAAATGGCAGAAGCATATCAAATGCATGGAACATATCTGGATAAATGTCTATTTCTGCTTCCACGCCCGCTTCCTTCAGTTTCCTGATATATGTTTTGGTCTCAGCATAGAAAGGCTCTGCCGTACCCACAAACGTATATGCCGGAGGAAGCCCGGAATAATCCATTCTTCTTGCAGGCGCAGCATAGGCTGATACTTTTTCACCGGATATTCCTTTCAGGTACTGTTTCCACCCGTAATGGTTCCGCCTGGTATTCCATACCGGTGCATGATTATCTCTTGAAGTCTCCGTATCCTCATTGTCGAGCATTGGGTATAATGGCATTTGGTATGCAATATTCACTGTATTTTTATCTTTCGCATACATACATAAAGCTGCTGCCAGACCTCCTCCGGCACTCTCACCGCCGACCATAATCTGATCCTGCCTAATCCCAAGTTCCTCTGCATGTTTTTTTATATATAAAAGAGAATGGTAACAGTCAATCAAGGCTGCCGGATAAGGTGCCCGCCTTGACAGACGGTATGCAGGTGATACGACAGTTATTCCGTATTTTCTCACAAGCTGGATACTGCGGGACATATACACCATTTCAGCCATTCCCGTTATATAGCCGCCTCCGTGAATCCACAAAACCCCTGGCTTCTTTTTCCCCTGTTCCGGCATATCCGGTTTTAATACCAACAACTTTATCCTGTTTCCATTTGAATTTATATATTTTTTTTCTGTAAGTACTTTCATTCTTATCCCCCCGCTACACTACCTACAAGAGAATAGGAAGATTCTTTCGGACGAATTTCTTCCTTACGGTCACCGTATTATTTTGTCTTGTTTTTGCACATACATATAATATCACTTCACCCTCCGGGTTGTAAATAACACCTAAATCTATCGTTTTTCCCACCAAGTCCACTTCACTGCTGGTTTGTAACCGATTGCTTTGTAAAAGTCATGCCATCCACCTGTCATATGCGTTGCTCCCAATGCTTTCATCCTTCGATACAATTCAGACAAAGCCGCAGCGGCAAGGCCTCTACGCCGATATTCCGGAATTGTGCACAGCGGCTCCATATACGCCAGTTTATTTTCGGGAGTCCACCACATTCCTGCATAACATACATACTCCTCCTTATCATCGGCAATGGTAACTGACAGATTCATCGTTGCATGTGGCGCCACCTCTAATAAATAATCACTCTGCTCGTATTGGTGATTCCATAAACCCTCATTTTGTTCATGATCAAATCCTTTCCAGCAACACTTACTTTTCTTGTCCATTTCATATTCGTCCGGATTCACAAAATGAAATCCCTCCGGCAAAGGATAATCCAATACGTCATCAAAATCAAATTGCATATCCCAGTTTTCTGATTTTTGATGATATCCTGCCTGTTTTGCGGCTTTCATCAATGCGTCCTGCCCTCCAAACAAAATCAGTTGTATTTTTCCGCCTTTTATTGGCATATGTGTATCAGCATATGCAATCATTTCTGATGCCAATTCCTCATATCCGGGCTTCAAACTAAAATAAATATCTGTCACAGGCGATTCGTTAAAGCAAAATGCTACAATCTCACCGTTATCCTCCCAAATGCGATTTTTATATGAATATGTGATATCCATCCAATATGCAAAAGATGAAAAAGCATATTCAAAAAAAGGGGCAGCCACACCGTTTCTCCAGTCACGCTCATAAATATCAAGCATAAACTGATAGATTTTTCCACAGTCCGCCAATACACTAAATTGTCTTGTTGTTATCTTTTTCATTCTCTTATTCTCCTATCATATGAACTAAAATATTTAAGATTATTGTAAAAAGGATAGAAGTGTCACACAAGTAGGGAGAACAGTTATAATTAACATTGAGCCAAAAAAGACGCTCGCCATTTATGCAAGCATCTTAAAATCAACCATATACGATTTTTTATTGTCTAACGAACCTTTTCCTTTTTCTTTATTCTAAATCCATTTTTCAAATACAACTTCACTGCATTCTGATTCCATTCAGCTACATGCAAAACAATTTCTTCATAGCCCTGCTCTTTTATATGATTCATCCCCCATAATAACAACTTTTGTCCTATTCCTTGTCCTTGAAATGATTTCTCAACAATTAAATCATCTAACTCATTTCCATAGCATGAAACAGCACCTACTATTACCCCATTTTGCAAATAAAGAAAAATATCCTTTACTTTATCTTTGATTTGAGAATAGTCAGAATAAAAGTTTATTGGTTCAACCT
>CAMWWS010000403.1 GCA_947178085.1 uncultured Lachnospiraceae bacterium
ATGTCATACTATACGGCATTTTTATTTGTTAACACTAATCTATATGCACTATGCAGCTTTAATATAACCGGAATATATTTCCATATTTTGTCTATACTTTTTAGTGAGAGAATTTATTGCGCTCAAATCAGTGAGTTATGTAAGGAGTATTGGTTTAATATGAAAATTTTATTTCATCAAAAATCCGATCATGTTAATACAGATGACATAGTGGAACTTCGTAAACCATCTATACGTGAAGAACTGATTCAGACACGGCGTGCTTTGGAAATCGCTTACTCCGGCTTCGATAATGTAACCGATCCGGATTTAATAGACTGCTATATTTATGAAGTGAATTCTATTATGAAAAGGTACAAGTATCTGTTGGAACAGGCTGAAAAGAATAATTTACTGCTTGAAGAGATTGAAGGTCAACCCACTGAAAAAAGCAGTCTCATTTGAAATTTGACTTCTTATAATCTTCCATGTTAAGATAAATATTAGGTAACTGAAAAAATGTTACAGCAAATCACGAACTTAGCCAAAATAAGCAAAAACGGTGCTCACCGCAAGCGAAATCGCACCTTATTTTGCTTATTTTGGCTAAGTTCTGGTTATTGGAATAGAAAAGGAGACTTGCCCAATGAAACTCCATAGAAGGACCTTTCAATTATTTTTGTTTTTTTCTGTATTATTGCTTTCATTGCTTATACCAATTAAGGCAACAGCATCTGAGATATCCCCATTTCCAACCTGTTATGTACGTTTCTCAGGAAAGGGGCTTGGTGTATATGCCGACTCTTCTTTCAAAGGAAAACCCATAACTACTCTGAAAGATGGAACTGCAGTTCAAGTTATGTCCGGACCTACTGATTCATGTATCGGGATAAGCATATCCGGCACAGAATTGGATGGTTATGTAGATGTGAGATATCTTAAGCAGGCTGACGACATTGTATGTGATTACGATATGTACACTTATGATGAAATGGTGACAGATATACAACAGCTTCAGGCAAGATATCCCAGCCTGCTTCGTGTCAACACAATTGGCACTTCCGTCGATAACAGAGTTCTGTATGAGCTTGTCATGGGGAATGAAAATGCTGCTGAACACATACTGATACAGGCAGGCATACATGCCCGCGAATACGTCAATCCGTTACTTGTAATGGAACAGCTGGAGTATTGTCTTAAGTATTATGACAGCGGAACTTATGGCAACATAAGCTACCGCGAGCTATTCTCCAATGCAGCAATACATATCATACCTATGGTCAATCCTGACGGTATTGCAATCAGTCAGTTTGGGGAAAGCGCCCTTCGTTCGCCTGATCTGGTACAGACTGTACGCACCTGCTATCAATATGATCTCGTCACTAAGCGCACAAAAAGTTCCTATGATAAATATCTTAAAGAATGGAAAGCCAATGCCCACGGTGTAGACCTTAACAGAAACTTTTCGGCGGGTTTTGGCACCGAAGCTATAGCTGCGCTGCCTTCTTATTCCGAATATGCAGGACCCTCCCCACTCTCAGAGCCCGAATCATCAGCCCTTGCATCTGTTACCCTGAAGTATAGCCCATCCTTCATCATAAGCTATCATTCTACGGGTGAAATCGCATACTATGATGTTGCTGGAAGCAGCAACAGGCAGCTTCATAAAGGGTTTTCCAAATACATGCTGTCACTTGTCCCTTACAAAAAAATGCCTGCCGGAGACATAATGACAGGCAGTTATCTTGATTGGATATACAGTAACGGCACCAATGTTTGTTCCGTTACCTTTGAAACAGGAAATGTCCCGTGTCCTCTTCCGGCTTCCCAGTACCCTAAAATATGGCTTCATCACAATATGGTATTGCCGGCGGCTGCGTTATATGCATATGTAAATTAATCGCAGATCAAACAGCCTGATATTAAACGCCTAAACTTTTTAGATAAAGAATCCGATACAATATATGATACTACATAAATGCTTACTTCGATTTGGAGGTTAAGAACACAATGGTTATTTCCCATAATATACAAGCATTAAATACAAACAGGATTGCTAATGCAAATATCGAATTACATGGAAAATCTACGGAGAAGGTTTCTTCAGGATATAAAATAAACCATGTGGGCGATAATCCGGTAGGTATCGCTATGTCGGAGACAATGAGAAGACAGGTCAGAGGTCTTAATCAGGGTATCGAAAATACCAAAGCTGCAATAAACCTCTGTCAGGTGGCTGACGGCGCATTAAGCGAAGTCTCTGAAATGCTTCAGCGAATTAATGAATTAGCTGTTAATTCAGAAAATGGTACAAAAACCTTTTCTGACCGCTCTGATCTCCAACAGGAAGTTGACCGTCTGTTAGAAGAAATTGACCATATCAGTGACATAACATCATTTAATGATATTTATATATTTAAAGATAAAGATACTATTATTGAAAGTGTCGTTGATATTGTAAAGCCATCAACCAGCGGGAAATTTTTTCAGCTATTTGGAGACGATATCTCCAAAACCGGTTATATGCAGGAAGCACTGACTCCTGATGACGTTACAAAATCAACTTCTAATATGAACAATAATAACCCATATGTAAGTGTACATCTAAATATGGGGAAAATAAGCAACTTAAAGGACTTAATCGGTACGACTTTTTTTGTGAATTGTTGTACGAATTGCTGCCCTACAACTGTAAAATTCACTGATACAGTAGGAATAAACCATGCATCCTTTGGTAAGGACCATGAACTTGAAATCGGTCTGAAAAAAGATGATATGTCCTATTACAATAATGCGGCTGATTTCTGTGAATATATTGTAGAATCTTTATGCTTACCAGAGAACAATATATCACATGTCGAATTTGCATACAAGGATTCTTTTCTCTTTATCTATGATATTGATAACCACTCTTGGAGTCAAGATGAAAAAGAACAGGCTTATTTTTGTGATTCCAAAGAAATATATTCTTCAGTTACGGTTCAAGGTATTGATGAAAAATTATGGATTCAATCAGGAAGTGAAAAAGGCTCCGG
>CAMWWS010000404.1 GCA_947178085.1 uncultured Lachnospiraceae bacterium
GAGCCGTAGATGTCTCCCATTCTTCCTAAATCGTAGGAGACTTTCGCCATAATTTCCCCACTGTGGTGTTTTTCATAATAGGAATATGGCAGTTCCATTTCCAGAGCCAGTATTTGTTCATATAAAACGCCGTATACCCGTTTGGCTTCCACGTTATAAACGACCGCGCCTTTGCGGTATACTAACAGCGATATAATACCGGCGCTTACGCATCCTGCGATGATAAAAATAAGCCGGTGGAAATCTCCTGTCTGGGCGATATCTACAACACCTTTCATCAAAAGGGAGGAAAGCACGGAAAACATTGCCATGCCGGCACTCATTGCAAGAATGGCGGCATAATAGAAGAAACGGCGTTTCCCCATTACCCGCATGGTTTTACAGAACAGTTTCCATGTATTCTTCATATGTACCGGCCTCCTCTACTCTTTTATTTTTTACTACATAAATTCTGTCAGCATCCTGAATGGTTGAGAGCCGATGTGCGATAGTAAGACAGGTTTTACCCTCGCTTACTTTTGCAATCGCCCTTTGGATTTCCTTCTCGGTTCCCTCATCAATTGCTGATGTCGGTTCATCTAAAAGTAAAATAGGAGCATTTTTTAAAATTGCTCTTGCTATGGCAATCCGCTGTTTTTGTCCGCCGGAGAGGATAGCGCCGCGCTCTCCGACAACGGTTTGATACTGCATAGGAAGTGTTTGGATAAAATCATGAATTTCCGCATCCTGACAAGCTTTAATGACTTCCTGCATAGATGCGTCCCAGTTTCCGTAGCGGACGTTTTCTTCTATCGTAGTTGGAAAAAGAAAAATATTTTGTGAAACAAGGGAAAAAAGGCTTCGCGCTTTGCTGATATCCCAGTCGGAAAATTGTCTTCCGTACAGGAGATATTTTCCATCCTGCGGTCTGTAAAAACCGCACAATAAATGGAAAATCGTACTCTTTCCGCCGCCTGATTCACCTGCAAATGCGACGTTTTCTCCTGTTCGTATCGTAAAAGAAGCGTTTTCCAGAACCGGAAGTTCTTTGTTATAACCAAAACACAGATTGTCAAAGGCAAGAACAACTTCCGTATCTAATGGTGTTTCCTCCTGTCCTGACACCTCTTCCGGCGTATTTAATATTTCCTCTATACGCTGTATGCATACAAGACTTCCGGCCGCATCAACCATGTTAAAAGGTATGCCGATGAAAGCATCCACAAGTTTGGAGAGTATGAGAATAAATGCAAGAAGTTCACCGATGCTTAAAGTTCCCCGCATAACAAGTACAACAGAGTATATAGCGCATAAAATATTGGGAATCCATTGAATCAGCTTTCTGATAAGAAGAGCCGTGTTGGATACTTTTGCACGTTTTTCTTCGTTGTCGACCAAATCCAGAGTGGCTGCATGCATTTTATCCTGAAAATAAGGTTCCAGAGAGAAGCTTCGTACCACCATAATACCACTCAAAACATCCTGAGCAATTTCCGTAATGGTATCTGACTTGGCACGATATGTCTTTGCCAGATTTCGGATTTTCTGCACCAGTTTATTGGCAATCCGGATTACAAGCGGATAACATACAAGTACCATTATAAAAAGACCGGTATTCAGGGTTCTTACATAATTGGCATAAATAATAACAGCAATACCATCCGTCAGGAGACGTACAAATGTTTCGCTTAAGAAATGTTCCGCCTCTCCTAAATCAGAGTTCACTTTATTAATGACAGAAGCGGAGTTGTGTTCGTCAAAATAGCGGTACTCTATACAATAGAGCTTTTGCGCCACTTGTTTGCAATATCTTGCGTATACGAGAAGCCCATATTTAGAAGCGGCGGCGCTTGCGATAAATGCCGCTGCAAAACCGATTAATGTCAGCAGCATAAATTCTGCCAGAAAGCTGCTTAACACAATAGACTCTCCGGAAAGCATCCGGTCTATAACAGCACTGATAACCTTATTCCCTCTTACAACAGCGAAATTGAGCAGGCTGAGTAATGCTATTTCACATGGAGGTATGTACCAGTAGTGAAGCATATTTCTTAAGAAGAAATTTTTCTTTCTTTTTTTCAACTTATCACCATATACCTTTCTCTTACTGTTTTTTCAGTTTCCTGTACTATAATATCTTTAAATCTTTATATACTATACAATATATTTATATAATTTTCTTTCATTTTCCTCTTGTATATACTCAATTTCTATGTAAATATATTATCAAGACACAACGAACTGGAGGAAGCCCCTTTATGTCCACGCCGCTGAAAAAAGGTTATAACGTTCATGTTGAATACATCGAAAGGCCACACGCTTATGCCATGCGTGCGACCGACATATATGAAGATTATTATGGAATTGGGTTTATCGTAAGCGGTGACAGACAGATGACTACACCTGACAGAATCAGTTTCTCTCACGCCGGAAATGTAACTCCAATGACGATAGGGGTTTATCATCGGACCTCTGCGCTGTCCGATGCTCCCTATAAAAGATATGTTATGAAATTTACCCCCAAGATTGCAAAACGCTGTATAGAACAGATTGGAGAAAAGAATTTTAACAATGTTATGTCGCATTTATGCTATGAAATATCTCAGACGTGCCAGAAAAAAGTGCAGCAGATGTTCGATGATATGCTTTATGAATATGAGCATTATGATTCCCATTCGGAATTTATTATCGAGGGGATCATTGAGCGCCTAATCATTATGCTTTTAAGGGAAGGAAAAGCTGCAGAATCCGCAGATATTAAACTCAACATTCAGGATGAAGCAATCAATGAAATATTAGACTATTTAGACATTCACTATGCAGAAAATCCATCTATTGAAATCCTTGCTTCTCTTGCCGGATTATCGGCATCACATTTTATGAAGCGCTTTCGTGAGTGCACAGGCTCTTCCTATAAAACTTATTTACATTGTTACAAAATACGTTTAGCCCAGAATATGCTTGTAAACACAAAACTTTCCATCTCGCAGATTTCGGAAAAACTTGGATTTTGTAACGCAAA
>CAMWWS010000405.1 GCA_947178085.1 uncultured Lachnospiraceae bacterium
AATATAGATACATAAAAATTGTACGGAGGGGCACACAGTCGCAAAGGCAGGAAGCACGGCGTATAATCTGCTTATTTCATGTCCCGGGGACGTCGAGGAATTTGTAGATGATATTGAAAATGCGGTAGATAGATTTAACAGATTATTTGGAGAAATTCATCACACGCGAGTGGATGTTAAATATTGGAAAAGAGATAGTTATCCACAGATGGGTGGTAAACCTCAAAGTATTCTTAATAGGCAGCTTGTCAGTGATTGTGATATGGTTGTAGCCGTATTTTGGACAAAGTTTGGAACTCCGACAGACAGGTACGGCTCCGGAACAGAAGAAGAAATAGAATATATGATTTCTTCAGGGAAACAGGTATTCTTGTATTTTTTGGATAAGCCATGCTCGCCGTCAGCTTATTCTTCGGATTATGAGAATGTTATAAAATTTAAGGAAAGATGCAGACAGAGGGGAATTTACAAAGAAGTATCTGATGAGAAGGAATTGTCGGTAAAATTTCACGATCATTTGACGCAATATTTTCAAGATTTATTGAAAGGGTCGGATGAAAAAGAGAATATATCATCGAAAAATACATCTGGAGGAGTAAGGATTTCATATCTGGCCGGAGGAAGTGATAAGGAAGATAAATTTCTAAACGATAAAAGAGAGGCCATTATCAGGAAAATCCGTTTGATGCAAAAAAATGTTCTGCCCGGTAGGGAAAAAGACTTTCATGAGATACCTGGGACAGTGTCGGATGCAATCATTTATCGAAGACAAAAGGAGCTTATAACAGATTTTGCAGTCAAAAACGGAATTCATATAGCCCCTGTATTTTGGAATGTAGGGAATCTGAGAAGACGAGTTGTCGGTGGCGGAAGAGTAGATGTTACGGGAACAGAAGAAGAGATAAAGCGGTATGACGAGATAACAGAACTGTGCAGGGGAATAGAGGAGTTTAACAGGTATGAGAGAAATTAAATGTTAAAAGCGGCACCAATAGAGAAATGGGTAGCTATCGACGAAAGTTATCATGCACTTCGTAACAGCGATGACAGCGGCTGGTAGTGGAAGTCAATTTTTTAAGCTAACATTTGAAGAAATACAGAATATTGCTGGGATACCAATAGACCACTCCTTTCTAAAATACAAGAAGGAACTTACAGAGTACGGCTATCAAGTTAGGAAAATATCCATGAAAGTACAAACGATTATCTTTAATAAGATTGACTGACAGATTCCAGTTTGCCGAACTAACAGCCCATCAAAAACTAAATAACCAGCCGCTCACCAGCAGCATTATCAAGCAGGAAATCTTTTGACAGGTATCCTGCTTTTTCTATGCCCGAAATCCGGGAGAAAGGAGGAGAAACGCATGCCATGCCCACACTATGATATAAGAATCGTCCAGCGAAGCGAGAACGAATCCGCTGTCGCTGCGGCAGCTTACCAGAGCGGAGAAAAGCTGTTCTCTGAATATGATCAGGAACAGAAATATTATTCCCATAAGAGCGAGATTGTCCACAAGGAAATCATGCTGCCGCCCCATGCTCCGCCAGAGTACGCAGACCGCAATAGCTTATAGAACGCCGCCGAAGCTGTTGAAAAACAATGGAATTCCCAGCTTGCACGCCGTGTCATCCTTGCCATTCCGAGGGAACTTTCCCCGGAACAGTATGCTGACCTTCTGCGGGACTACTGCCGGGAGTTTTTTATTTCCAAAGGTATGTGTGCCGATTTCGCCATCCACGACAAGGGAGACGGTAATCCTCACGCCCATATTCTGCTTACTATGCGGGCGATGGACGAAAAGGGAAAGTGGACCCCAAGAGCCGGAAGGTGTACGACCTTGACGAGAACGGCGAAAGAATCCGGCTCCCGTCCGGACGCTGGAAAAGTCATAAGGAGAACACCGTGGATTGGAACGACCAGAAATACGCCGAGATCTGGCGGCAAGGCTGGTCGGATACTGTCAACCGTTATCTGGAAGCCGCCGGACGTACTGAGCGTCTTGACTTGCGCTCCTATGCCAGACAGGGTATTGACAAAATCCCCACTGTCCACATGGGAGCCGCCGTCGCCTACATGGAGAAGAAAGGAATCAAGACCAACATCGGAAACTTGAACCGGGATATCAAGGAAACCAACCGTATCATGCAGTCCATCCGGCAGATGATACGCCATCTGAAAAGCTGGATTACCGACCTGCGGGAGAAAAAGGAGGCAATCATGGAAGCACTGGAGCAGGTGAAGGAGCCGACACTGCAGGAGCTGCTATACCGCTATCTGGCACTCCGTCAAGAAGAACGCACCGGCTGGGCAGCAAAAGGTCAGTTAAAAGGAAGCGTTTCTGATTTCAACAGGGTTGAATCTGCGCTGGATTTTTTGCAGTCAAGGGAGATTACCACCGTGGAAAGCCTTGACCGACAGCTTGACAAAATCAGTGAGGAAACTGTTTCCATACGAAACAGCATGAAGAAAGCAGAGAAGCGGATAAGAGCCATTGACACTATGCTTTCCTACATTGATAAATATGAAAAGTACAAGTCAGTCTATGCGGAATATGCTGCTATCGGCTGGAAGAAGAAAAAGGAGAAATTTGCGGAGAACCACCGGGAGGAACTGGACACTTATAATGCCGCCGTGCGTTATTTTAAGGCTAATCTAAAAAATAAAACTTATAATCGAAAAGATTTAGAAGCAGAACGGAAACAGCTTGTCGCCGTCCTGCCCGGACAAAGGAAGAATCTGGAAGTGGTTCAGGCAGATGTGAAGATACTGCGGGATGTGCGCCACTGGCTCAATCGGGTGCTGCCATCGGAACAGTACCGTCAGACCGCCGAACCGGGTAAAAAGCCGTCCGTGAAGGAAAGCCTGAAAGGGCGGCAGGAACGCATCCGGCAGGAGCAGGCAGCCCATATTACAGACTGTGGAAAGGAAGTGAGGAATTTTGAAAGATGAAGGGAAGAGCTA
>CAMWWS010000406.1 GCA_947178085.1 uncultured Lachnospiraceae bacterium
CACCATTTTTCTTGGTGCTGCTGCGAACATTATTTTAGATCCGATTTTCATTTTCTTTTTAGGCCTTGGTGTACGGGGAGCTGCTTGGGCTACCATCTGTTCCCAGATTTTATCGGCGGTTTTTGTCATGCGTTTTCTGATGGGCGGCAGGGCGGAGTTGCGCATCAGACTGAAAAAGAAGCCATCTCTGCGCAAGAGCCATATTTTTGATATCATTGGGCTGGGAAGTGCCAGTTTTGTGATGCAGTGTACAAACAGTTTGGTACAGATTGCGTGTAACAGGATGCTGGGAGCCTTCGGCGGAGATCTCTATATTTCCACCATGACGATCATCAATTCTGTGCGCCAGATTCTGGATACCCCGGTATTGGCGATTACCGATGGTGCATCACCGATTTTAAGCTATAATTATGGTGCGGAGAAGTATGAGAGTGTGAAAAAGGCAATCCGCGTTGTTGCTCTGTCTGCACTTGTCTATACTGCGGTAGTATGGATGCTTATTTTACGATTGCCGGGAATGTTTATTGGAATATTTAACAAAGACGATTCCCTTTTAACAGTAGCGGTACCTGCGCTGCGTATTTACTTTTTTGCCTTCATCTTTCAGGCACTGCAATACAGCGGACAGACAGTATTTAAGTCTCTTAATAAAAAGAAACAGGCTATTTTTTTCTCCCTGCTTCGAAAGGTGGTGATCGTGGTTCCGTTGACCTTCGTGCTGCCATATCTGGGAAATCTTGGGGCAAGAGGCGTGTTTATTGCCGAACCGATATCCAATTTTCTGGGCGGAAGTGCCTGCTTTTTGGCAATGGTCTGCATGATTTTTCCAGAAATTTCCAAGAATAAACGGCAACCATAACAATGACGATTTCTTAATAGTAGGCAAAGATACTTTGCTGTAAGCAGGCAATAAAAATAAGATATGGGAATGAAAAGGAGCAGTGAATGATGAATTTTGTAAAAGTAATGAAGGATTTAGTCTATCAGGAGAGCACAGGTAATGCGGGGAAATTGGACGTATATTTGCCGGAAGGAGAAAAATGTGATGCACTATTGTTTTTCTTTCATGGAGGCGGATTGGAGGAAGGCGATAAGGCAGATCAGCAAGGGATATATGAGGAATTATCATCCAGGGGTATCGCTGTAGTGAGTGCAAATTATCGAATGTACCCGGCAGCGAAATATCCGCAATATGTCGAAGATGCTGCCAATGCTGTAGCATGGGGATTTACGCATATCAAAAAATGGATTGATTATGAGCGTGTATTGATCGGAGGCATTTCGGCGGGGGCATATCTATCCATGATGCTTCATTTCCAGCCTCGCTTTTTAAAAGAATATCATATTGAGGAAGAATGGATTGATGGTTACATTTTTGACGCAGGGCAGCCTACGGTTCATTATAATGTCCTGAGGGAACGGGGCAAAGATCCAAAGTCGGTTCGGGTGGATGAGGCAGCCCCGATTTATTATCTGGAAGGAGAACATGTCAGAGCAAAAAAGCAGTTCTTTTTGATTATGGTGTCCGACAATGATATTCCGGGAAGACGTGAGCAGAATGAATTGATGATTCAGACAATGAAGACACACCAGTATGAGGATTTTCAGATACATTATCATATAATGAAGGGATATGCACATACGGAATATGTAAATGTAAAAGATGACGCTGGACATTACCCTTATGCAGAGATGCTGTATGAATTTATAAAAGACTGGAAATCGAAATAGAATGAAAAGTGAATAACCTCGTCATCAACGAAGCACAGGCGGCAATCGTGCGCAGAATATTGAACACCCGGTTTTAATGGGACTGTTAAATAACGGGTGTTCACTTGAAGCAGTTGAGGAGGCTGAGCCTTCAAAAGAAATGATGGATATTCCGGGGATGAAAGATGAGGAGGATTGTTATGGAATTTACGGAAATTAGGAAGTTGTATCATATTGATATGGATATTGGGTATTCGCAGAGAGCAATTTCAAAAGCAATCAGTAAATTTGGCAGACTTCCATGTGTATTGGTAGATTATAATCAGCAATTAGGCAGACATCCAGGTTTAAATCATGCAAATTATTATTTGTGCCCTCCAGGAAAACTTGAGTTTTTGACCTATGGTAATTATCTTTGTTTTTGTAAGGCATTAGTTGAACCTTTATATTGGTACATTGACATGGAAAAGTTGGAATCAGATAATCCTCCTGTATTTCGGCGATATTTTAATGGTGATTCTGTATGTGATAAATTGGAGAGCGAGACTTTAGAAAAGTTTTTATAAAGGAGATTTTATTTATGGAACGTAAAGGATATAATATTTGGGATTTGGAAATAATTACTACAAAGGAAACCCGGCGTTTTGACAATTTACAGGATGAATCTTGTGAGGACGTTATTAAATTTATAAAAGATGCTATAATGAATGAAAGACTGGAGCGTTTAGAGGCTAACTTTGGTGACGGAGATGCATATTACATATCTATATATGCAGAAGAGTCTAGTTCTGCAATAAAAATTCATGACGATCCGAACAGAAAATCTTATAATTATATCAATAAAAAGTATGAAAATGATGAGACAGAAGTAGCACTTTCTGGCGATTATTTTCCTCAAATGATTATATGTGAGGACAAGGATATTTTGTTAGACATCATACTTTACTATTTTGAAACAGGTAATATAAATGAAAAATATGATTGGATTGGGTTTGATGATTAATCTTTAAGAAAGAGTGCAAGGCTCTACTACCACTATGCATCAGATGAAATGAGTAGCATCACCCACATAGTAGGCCGCTTATTTACCCAGAAAGTACTGATATCGCTGCAGGTGCATTTTATCCGTAAGACGCAGCCAGACTTGTCATACATTTTGATTGATACATCACCCATGTGGTGTTTGATCCCCATACCGAGAATAAGCTGGTTCTCTATCAGAGTTTTTTCGAAATTGAAACCAAGGGAGGATAG
>CAMWWS010000407.1 GCA_947178085.1 uncultured Lachnospiraceae bacterium
GTCCAAGTCCATGAAGCCTGTCTTCATCCTCATCTCTTGCTGACAGAAAAATAACCGGTACTTCGGATTCCTTATGCAGCTCTTTCAATAAGTCAAACCCATTTCCGTCCGGAAGCATCACATCCAACAGAATCAGATTTGGCGCTTCTCTATGATAAACCGCTCTCGCATCCTTGCAGTTTCCGGCAATCACCACATCTTTAAATCCCTCTTTTATTAAAAAGTCTCTTACCATTCTTTGCAGTTCCGGTTCATCGTCCACCAGCATAATTTTATAGTCGTATATGCCCATCACAATCTCCCTGTCTCCTTATTCGCAATGTCCGTAAAAAGCCCGTATCATTTCTAATTTATAGTGTACCATCTTCCCTCTTCTCATAAAAGATAATTCCATCATTCTTAAGGTAAATGTAATGTAGGCTTCATTCGTATGTAATGTACGTTGTGTACTCTTACAAAGTACAAACTGTTAATGAAAGGAGATACGCTATGGCATCAAAAAATCTAATTGAAACAAATAATCTGACAAAACAATACGGCAATATCCGATGCGTTAATGCTCTGCATATGCAGGTCCCGCAGGGTGCAATTTACGGATTTTTAGGTCCCAACGGAGCCGGAAAATCTACGACTCTTAAAATGATTCTGGGACTTGCCAGACCCACCGACGGTTCCATCACGCTTTTCGGTATGCCCGTAAATGAAAAAAACCGCATCAAGCTCCTTGCAAACACCGGCTCTTTGATTGAATCTCCCAGCTACTACGGGCATCTGACAGGAGAAGAAAACCTGCATATTCTCCAGACACTCAAAGGCTGCCCCAAAAAGGATATTGACGAAGTTTTACAAATTGTACGTCTAAGTGAAGCCCGCAAAAAGAAAGTTGCGCACTATTCGCTCGGCATGAAGCAGCGTCTTGGACTCGCTGCGGCGCTGCTTGGTTTTCCAAAACTGCTCATTCTGGACGAACCCACCAACGGCCTCGACCCCGCCGGCATTCAGGAAATGCGTGAGCTAATCCGCACGCTTCCCTCCTCCTATGGTATCACGGTCGTGGTTTCCTCCCATCTGCTCAGTGAAATCGACCAGATGGCTGATTATGTAGGTATTATCCGCAAAGGTGAATTAGTATATCAGGACACGCTGGAATCGCTCCATTCTCATGCAAAACAGCAGATTGCACTGCGCACTGACCAGCCTGCAACGGTTATTTCATTGCTCCATCAGGATGGAATTGAAATAGAAAAAGAAGATGACTATCTGTTACTTCCTATAATAGAAGACTCTTATATCGCCCATCTCTGCAAGCGGCTGGTGGAACAGAACGTTTCTTTATACCGCATTGAAAAAAGAGAAAATAGTCTGGAAGATATTTTCCTGTCACTGACCGGAAAGGAGTCGAGCCTATGAAAACATTGCAACTGGAATTTTATAAAATCAAAAGAAGAAAAGTATGGCTTACCATGTTCGCCCTGTTATTCGTACAACTTCTATGGGGACTCTGGGCATTCCGCAATCCCAAAGACTGGGAGCTAAAAAGCGGCTGGCTTTCTATGTTATATTTTCTGTCACTGTTAGACGGAATCATGGTTCCCACCATGATGTCAGTCCTTGCCTCCCGCCTTGCAGACATTGAGCATAAAGGGAACACCTATAAACAGCTTGAGACACTTCGCAGTGCAGGAAGTCTCTACCATGCGAAAGCTGCATGCGGATGTATTATCATTGCGGTGCTGTTTGCCGTTCAGTTCGCCTTTTTTATCTTACTGGGGTATCATCTGGGATACGAGGGAGATCCTGATATGAAATATTATCTGCTGGCTTACCTGTTGAATCTTGCCAGCAATCTTTCCTTGTTTCTGCTGCAACTGGCATTGTCCATGTTCTTTGCCAATCAGATGATCCCGCTTGTCGCAGGACTTGGCGGCTCCATGGCAGCGCTGCTTCTCATGTTTGTTACAACCTACTCTTTCCTGCCATGGGGCGGTAATCTAAGCGCCGCTCTGGTCGTATCTGACTGGGATCAGACTACCAGAATAAGCACTTACTGCTATCGCACTTTCTCACCTGCGGAAACTGCTGCAGTAGTCTGCATTTTTATCTGGATTGTCATTTTCTATATTGCAGGCAGAATTGTTTTCACACGCAGGGAAGTATAACTCATTTCATCATATACATTGCCAAGCAATGACTTATAAAAGGAGAATCTTTCATGAATTTATCATTATTAAAAACAATCAAATCCGAACAACTAAAACTGAAACGCAGTCCTGTCTGGATTGCCTTCTTTGTACTGCCCGTCATATCCGCCTTTTTCGGAACAGTCAACTATATGGGAAACCTTGGACTTTTGAAAAATGAATGGTACAGCCTCTGGACACAGCACTCTCTTTTCCTGTGTTATTTCTTCATGCCCGCACTGATTGGCACTTACTGCTCTTATCTGTGGCGTCTTGAACATATGCGGAATAACTGGAATAGCTTCCTGACTGCCCCCGTACCCCTACTCTCCCTCTATCTCGGTAAATTATTTCAGGCAGTTGTGATGATTATAGCCGGCAACGCATGGATTTATCTGCTGTACTTTTTGTGCGGTAAAATCTGCGGTTTAACCGGTTTCCCGCCTAAAGAAGCAATCGGCTGGTTTCTTTGCGGTATTCTGGGCGGAATTGTTATCTGTTGCGTCCAATTAACTATATCCATGATAATCCGCTCTTTTGCAATTCCTATCGGAATCGGACTTGCCGGCGGTATAGGCGGTTTAGTAATGACAAATAAAGGATGGGGGGTATACTATCCTTACTCACTCTATTCTATGGGAATGCGCGCCAACAATCCGAATATGGAGCTGGACATGACAGTATTTATCATAAGCAGTATTATTTATATCATACTGTTCTCTATCCTGTCGGTAACTGCCTTGAAAAAACACGAATAACATGCTATTCTAATTT
>CAMWWS010000408.1 GCA_947178085.1 uncultured Lachnospiraceae bacterium
CCTATATTCATATCTTACTATTGTGTAATTGCCTTCTTCTCAACATAGTAATTGTTAAAATCAATCGTAAAATTCCAGTCATTTCTTCCAAACGAATCTTTTGTTATATCAGTTGTCCCTTGCGCTGCTACCATAATATTGCCCGCATTGTTTTTTAAGGAAATAAATGTATAACCGCTTGGAGCACCTATCTCGGCAATAAAACTGCCGTTTTCATCATATATCAATAGTGACCTTGTTTCTCCCGCTTCTTTTAAAATTACCAGCATCCTTTTTGCTTCTTCATAATCAGCCGATATGATTCTTTCATTGATTCTGATAATACCTACTTTCCTGAAAACAATACTATCCCCCAAATACTTATAGGAAAAGATTCTATTTCCCTCTGCATCATAGGTGGTAAATCCGCTTTCTGATGTTTCATATTTTTCCTTAATCATCAACATATTTTTCCCATGTTGAAATGCGTATAATAGATTCTCATTGTAAATGGTAATGATTTTTTCTCCTATATTCCATTCTACTGTTTTTCGTCTTTCTTAATATGTATATCCATTGCATTATCGTCTTTCTGCTAAATTACAAAAAATTATTTTACTCCTTCCAAGACCTGAAACTCCTTCCATTTCCCCGACTTCTGCCGCCAGATAAAAATAACCGCACGAATCACCCAGTCGCAGACCATGGCAACGGCAATTCCGATGACTCCCATATGAAGTACAATTCCCAACAAATAAGATAAAAACAGCCGCCCTGCAATCGTGGATATGATAGAAACATACATCGTAAACTTCACATCCCCTGCTGCCCGAAGCCCATTGCTCAGTGCCCCGGAAAAAGGAAATGCAGCTGCATTAAACACATTATGTATCAGAACAAGCCAGATGACAAGCTGTTTTGTCTGCGGCTCAAGTGCATAAAAGCGCAAAAACAGCGGTGTAAAAAGAAATACCAAAAGATTCCATGCCGATGATATCAAAAGTGTTATCTTCGACAATTTTGCAAAATAATATTCTGCTGCCTGTGTATCCTGATTTCCCATGCACTGCCCGATGACAGTGATAAAGGCAGGCCCCATGGCCACGCCTGCTAATGCTGCCAGAGACCAAATGCTCTGCGCCACACCGTTTGCTGCAATCTGATAAGTGCCGAAAAGAGCTACGATACTGCTCAAAGCTACTTTTACCAACTGAAAAACCCCGTTTTCCACGCCGTTTGGTATCGCTACATTCCATATCCTTTTCAAGCAGTCAATATCCCATTTGAAAATCCATCCGGTTTTGTATACCACCTCGTTCTTTTTCCGGAAACACAAAACCGTAATGACAACAGCTGAAAACGTTCTCGCAATCAAAGACGGCCATGCTACGCCTGCCACGCCCGCATGAAGCACAAATACGCCAATCACATTGCCGACTACGTTAATCACATTTGACAGCACGGATATATACATGGTTACATTCGTCTTTCCAAGACTCCGGTAAACCGCTGCGCCGGAGTTATAGATAGCTAACGCCGGATAGGAATAGGCGGAAATTTTCAGATAAGTAATGCAGGCATCCATAACGGAATCCTCTACTTTACCAAATAAAAGACGGAGCATCGTCTTGTTTCCGACTAACACCAACGCCGCAATCAGCAGGGAAAAAACAGTTCCGAACATCAAAAGCTGGCTCGCAGAGTTTCCTGCATTCTCCGACTCCTTCCTGCCGATATACTGACTGATAACGACCGCCCCGCCGGAAGCAAGTGCCGTAAAAAGGTAAATAAATATCGTGTTAAACTGATTCACCAGTGAAACGCCCGACACCGCCGCTTCTCCTGCATAACTGACAACAAGCGTATCCGCAATTCCCACAAGCATCACCAGGAGCTGCTCTAAAAACAGCGGAACAATCATATTTTTTAAGTCTTTGTCTGAAAAGGGCATATTTTCCAATTCATTTTCCCTCATTTTCATATTTCGGGATAAAACAATCCTAAGCCCTTTTGCCGCATAATAACTGATAAAGACCCACATCCCCATCATGGCGATATATTCAAAAAGCACTAAAACAGCACTTTTTTCAAAATCAAAGAAAACAAACTGGTTTCTCAGAAACATATAGGAAACAATATCCGCCCTCACAAAGCAGACTACTCCGTATCCCGCAAAAGCAAAAGCTGCCAGCCGAAGGATCCAGACTGACCATCCGGCTATCTCTTTTCCCTCCGTCAATTTTTGAAACATTCCTGTCACCATACCCCAATGAAGTCCTGCATGAACGCTCATTAAAACGAACCCCCAATAAGAAGCCGCCATGTGCATACTTCTTGCCGTCGCCATCGGTCCGTTAATTGGAAGCGCAGCAAATACATAACGTGACATGACAATACCGCTGAATCCAAGACAGCTTATGGATATCAAAATACTAAAATTATTAATCGTCTGCACAATCCGCAGCAGTTTATATTTTCCTTTGCACAAACTGCCATACCACTTTCTATTGAGAATATTGTGTATGACAAACAATACAAGCATTCCGGTGCCAAACCATTCATGAAGCCTTTGCCCCGTGATTTGATATGCCATCAGGAGAAGTAATAATACTGTCATCAAAAAATCAATTGCCGTTTTTATTTTCGGTTTCATCCAATTACTCTCCTAAGCCCAGTCCCAGACTGTTTACCCATTCCATAACCGTATCCTGTGAGTCGCTGCCGTTCAAACGTTTGCCGGGAAGCCAATTTGCGCCGCTCGTAAGCGGTTCCAGATTGGTTGCACTTGAACCCACGCCGCTGCCGCCGGATGTACAAAAGGGAATAATGGTTTTGCCGGAAAAATCATAACTTTCCACGAAAGTGTTAATAATTCTCGGTGCCTCTGACCACCAAATCGGATAGCCGATAAACACAATATCATACTGTTCCATATTTTCCACG
>CAMWWS010000409.1 GCA_947178085.1 uncultured Lachnospiraceae bacterium
GTGAACTTGCCTGTGCAGATGAATTTATCCAGAAGATGCCGGATGGGTATGAAACTTATATCGAGCAGGGCGGTACGAATGTATCAGGAGGACAGAAACAGCGTCTCTGTATTGCCAGAGCTCTGTTAAAAGAACCAAAGATTCTGATTCTGGATGATTCTACCAGCGCAGTCGATACGGCAACGGATGCCAAAATCAGAAAAGCTTTTGCGGAAGCGATTCCCGGAACAACCAAGCTCATCATTGCGCAGAGGATTTCCAGTGTCCAGAATTCCGACAGGATTATCGTGATGGATGAGGGAAGCGTAGTTGGTTTCGGAACCCATGAAGAGCTTCTTGCAAGCAGTGAAATATACAAAGAAGTCTATGAATCCCAGACAGCGGGCAGCGGTGACTTTGACGAGAAAGGAGAGATGTAAACATGGCAGAAGAAAGAACTCCAAAAGCGAATCCGGTTCCGAGTCCCAGGGGACCAAGAGGCCCCAGAGGTCCAAGACCGAAGATTGAGAATCCGGGGAAATTGTTCCGGCGTCTGATGGGATATGTACTGAAAAATTATACACCTCACTGCATATTGGTAGTCATCTGTATTATCGCGAATGTATTTGCAAGCACGCAGGGAACCATGTTTATGAGGACTTTGATTGACAGTTATATCCTTCCCCTGTTAGGGAATGCAAATCCGGATTTTGCGCCCCTTGCAAAAGCGATTGCAAGAGTTGCCTGTTTTTATGCATGCGGCGTTCTCGCGTCCTTTGTTCAGGCAAGGATTATGGTACTTGTGACACAGGGGACGATGCGGAATCTGCGGGACGATATGTTTGAAAAAATGGAAAGCCTTCCAATCAAGTATTTCGATACGCATGCGCATGGCGATATTATGTCCATGTATACCAATGATATCGATACGATGCGGCAGATGATAAGCCAGAGCATCCCGCAGGTCATCAGCAGCGCGATTACGGTAGTTACAGTCCTTACTTATATGTTCATCTTAAGTATTCCGCTTACGCTTGTAAATCTTGCGATGGTAGCGCTGATGCTGGTGGCTGTGAAAAAGGTAGGTGGATTAAGCAGCCGTTTCTTCCTTTCCCAACAGAAGGATATCGGCGGTGTAAACGGATATGTGGAAGAGATGATGAATGGTCAGAAAGTCATCAAAGTGTTCTGCCACGAGGAAGAAGCTAAAGAGAAGTTCAATGAACTGAATGACAAGCTTTTTGACAGTGCATATCATGCGAATATGTTTGGTAACATTATGGGACCAATCAATGCACAGCTTGGAAATTTAAGCTATGTGGTCTGTACCGTAGTGGGAGGAGCGCTTGCCCTGACAGGAGTTTCCGGCTTGACACTGGGTGAACTTGCAAGCTTCTTAAACTTCAACCGTTCTTTCAATATGCCAATCAGCCAGGTGAGCCAGCAGTTTAACAGTATTATCATGGCGCTTGCTGGTGCGGAAAGAATTTTTAAACTGTTAGATGAGACACCGGAGGTAGATGACGGTTATGTTGAGCTTGTGAATGCTATGGAAGCACGAAACGGAACGATTACCGAGAGCAGGGTCAGAACCGGTATCTGGGCATGGAAGCATTACCACAAGGAAAGCAATACGACGACCTATCAGAAACTGGAAGGCGGCGTTGTTTTTGACCATGTAGACTTCGGATACAATGATGATAAAATGATTCTGCACGATGTGGAATTATATGCCAAACCGGGACAGAAGATTGCGTTTGTCGGAGCTACCGGCGCTGGTAAAACGACGATCACCAACCTGATTAACCGCTTTTACGACATTCAGGACGGTAAGATCCGCTACGACGGCATCAATGTAAATAAGATTAAAAAAGCAGATCTCAGAAGGTCGCTTGGTATTGTATTGCAGGATACCCATCTGTTTACGGGAACTGTAATGGAAAATATAAGATACGGTAAGCTGGACGCTACGGACGCAGAAGTAATAAATGCTGCAAAACTGGTGAATGCCGATGGATTTATCCAGAGACTTCCGGAGGGGTATCAGACGATGCTGCGCGGAGACGGCGCTAATCTGAGTCAGGGTCAGAGACAGCTTCTGGCAATTGCCAGAGCAGCCGTTGCAGACCCGCCGGCGCTTATTCTGGATGAGGCTACAAGTTCTATTGATACGAGAACGGAGAAACTTGTACAAAAAGGCATGGATGCTTTAATGGATGGCAGAACAACTTTTGTTATTGCTCACAGGCTTTCCACAGTCAAAAACAGCGACTGTATCATTGTATTGGAACAGGGACGTATTATCGAACGCGGTACACATGACCAGCTGATTGAAGCGCAGGGAAAATATTATCAGTTGTATACAGGAAAAAAAGGAACTGCCTGAAATTTTAAAAGACTCCTATACTAAATTAAAAATAGTATAGGGGTCTTTTAGATTTTACATATCATATAACGCACCCTGTTCGCGGTTTCGATACTCATGTTTTTCATAATAGCCAATTAATGTTCCGGTACCATCTCGAAGCGCAATCATATAGACATCTTTATTTTCTTTCTCGTTATAGAATGTATAGACCCGGTTATGCTCAGAACTTTCCATGAACCATGAAATAACATCCCGGATTTTCTCTGCCGAATGCTCATTATGACAGCCCATAAGGTTTGAGCCGATTAGTTTAGCGCCGCCGCTTTTCTCATATCTTGCGATGGCAGCAGGATTCATATAAATAATTTCATGTTCCAAATTACAGATAACAATGGCACAGTTATCCTGTTCAATAATACTTTTAAAATAGCTTGATAATTCCATATGCGTTTGGTGTGTCCTTTCCTTTCCGAATGCTATTAGGTAATTGCGAAACTCCATTTCTTAAGCATCCGATGTACAATATTGACAAATCACCGCAGGCACGCTTGCGCTGCGTTGTCGC
>CAMWWS010000410.1 GCA_947178085.1 uncultured Lachnospiraceae bacterium
ACTCTGGACAGTTCTGCTATACTCAAAAGTCCACTGGCAAGCTCTTTTTGTGAAATTCCCGCTGCATTCCGTAACTTATAAATCATTTCCCCGATTGAACGCTTCATAAATTATTCTCCTTAATTCTTTTCAAGCCAGCTGTCTCTCTGTCCTCCAAACCGCTTCGATATAACCCCCAGCTCTATCCCAACCAGAACAGCCGCAATAATCGTTCCTATCCCCACACTTCCAAGGCTTTTTATAAAAATCAAACAGGTAATCAGAGAAATAACTACCATACTGACATCGAATCCCACCTTTATTTTTGAAAGCGCAATACCGCTTACCTCAGATACAGTCTGTATGACCCCTTCTCCCGCCAATGGCATAATATCAGAAGGCAAATACAGAAAAATTCCAAAAGCTATAAATATTGTGCTGATTAACAGCATACCTATTCTGATAACTATATTCTGCGGATTAGGCAGAAAACTTACGCCCCAGTTACAGAAAGTGGTAAAATACCCGAACACAATGCCTACAACAATCTGCAAAAGATTTTTGAGTTTATAATTTTTTCTCAGCAGTATAATCTGCAACAATACCAAAAAGCAATGAAAAATAATGGTAGCTTTTCCCATTTCAATTCCCCAAATACAGGTCATTGTATATGGAATGGAACTAACCGGCGATACGCCTAAATCAGATTTAACAGATAAAGCAATTCCGATTGTCATTACAAAAAGCCCTGCTATATACATGAGCAGCCTCTTAAGTATATTACGGTTCATTTTTTCTGCCTCCGTAAAAGATAAAATAAAACAATCTTATTGTATGGCACGTAACCCAATAGGTCAAGACCTTGCATTTTTTCTTCTATGCTATTATAATTTGATAAGTAAATATTCAGCCAATACATTGAGTCTACACAATTTTTATTTTTGCACATATATATAATAAGGAGATTCCATAATGAAGAAGCATTTAATGAAATTAGCAGTAATTTGCATGATTGCGGCGCTTTTTATGACGCCCATGTCAATTATTATAAGCAGTGCCGATTCTCCGACAGGCGATAACGGCGGTAAGCAGGTAGATATCCTTTTTACCCACGATACGCACTCCCACCTGAACAGCTTTCTTACGGTTAAAGATGAGCAGTCTGTGACATTAGGCGGCTTCGCCCATATCAAGGCTCTTATCAATCAGGCTAAAGAAAATAACCCAGATGCGCTTGTTCTTGATGCGGGAGATTTTTCCATGGGCACGCTTGTACAGACTATTTTCGATACGGAAGCTCCTGAACTGCGTATGCTTGGGTCTTTGGAATGCGAAGTTACGACGCTTGGCAACCACGAATTTGACTATCGCTCGGGCGGACTCGCTTCAGCACTGAAAGCCGCCGCTGCAAGCGGCGACCCTGTTCCCGCTATGGTGCTCTGCAATATTGATTGGGAAACAATGGAAGCAGAAGGGCTTACCGAAGAGCAACAGCTTTTAAAGGACGCTTTTGAGATATATGGTATGAAGGATTATGTCGTACTGACCAAAGGAGACGTTAAAATAGCCGTACTGGGCATATTTGGTGAAGATTCCCTTTCCTGCGCGCCTACATGCGTCCTGAAATTCAAGAATGCGTCTGTGGCAGCCGCTGCTACGGTAAAGGAAATTAAGGAAAAAGAAGACGTCGATATGATTGTCTGTGTTTCCCACAGTGGAACCAATGAAAAGATAAACAAATCAGAAGATGAAATTCTGGCAAAAGCAGTACCGGAGATTGACTTAATTATCAGCGGGCATACCCACACCACCTTGACGCAGCCTATTGTACATGGCAGCACCTACATTGTATCTTGTGGTGAATACGGAAAAAATCTGGGCACGCTAAATATGACACAGTTATCAGACGGCAGATGGACCATGAACAGCTATGCGCTGATTCCTATTACAGAAGACATTCCATCCGACTCCGATACGCAGGATAAGATTGACAGCTTTATGGATGCCGTAGATTCCACTTATCTTTCGCAGTTCGGCTACACCAGAGACCATGTGCTGGCACAAAATACGGTTACTTTTTCCCCGTCATCAGATTTGTATTATATCCATACGGAGCATAACCTTGGTAATATTTTAGCCGATTCTTTTAACTATACCGTAGAAAATGCCGATGATTTCGACGGACACCCTGTAGACGTCGCTATCGTTCCTTCCGGCTGCGTCCGTGACACCTATGCTATAGGAGATATTACTGTAGAAGATGTATTCAATTCATATTCTCTTGGTATAGGACTAGACGGCGTTCCGGGATATCCTCTGATAAGTATGTATCTGACAGGCGCAGAACTCAAAATAGGAGCAGAAATCGACGCTTCCGTATCTGACTTTATGAGAAGCGCAAGACTCTATATGAACGGAATAAATTTTTCATATAACCCACACAGACTGATTCTTAACAAAGTTACTGATTGCTATCTGACTGATGATGAAGGAAATCGCGTGGAAATTCAGGATGATAAACTTTACCGCGTGGTATGCGACCTTTACAGCGGACAGATGCTGGGGGCAGTAACGGATGTATCATACGGCATCCTTTCTATTCAGCCCAAATTTGCAGACGGCACTCCGATTGAAAACATTGAAGACGCCATAATTACAAGCAATGGAAAGGAAATAAAGGCATGGGCCGCTATCGCAACGTATCTGGAATCACTGGAAGATACAAATGGCGACGGAATAGCAGATGTACCGGAATATTATGCTTCATCACTGAATCGCAAAGTTGTGGAGGACAGCACGGCTATTTCCGATTTACTTAAAAAGCCTAACAAATATGCGGTGATTATCATTATCGCAATAATTATCATAATCGTTTTGCTAATCTTACTGATTATGGCAATAATTAAATTAATAAGAAAGATAGTTCGCAAAA
>CAMWWS010000411.1 GCA_947178085.1 uncultured Lachnospiraceae bacterium
ACATCAAAGTCTGCGCCGAGTTCACCGCAGATGCCCACCCACTTACCTTCATTGAGGATTGCTTTTACTGCCATTTCAATCAATTTGAATACAGCCTCATGATGTGGATTGAAAAAGTGCTGTAAGTTTTGGTTCTGTCTGTCAATCGCCATCGTGTATTGGCTTAAATCATTCGTACCGATACTGAAAAATTCAACTTCCTTGGCAAGTTTATCACTAATCAGCGCAGCAGCCGGGGTTTCTATCATAATGCCAAGCTCTACATCCTCTTTATAGGGTTTTCCTTCCTGTTTAAGCTCCTGCTGTACCTGCGATATTATTTCCCTGACCATCTGAATCTCTTCCAACGAAATAACCATAGGAATCATGATTGCCAGATTACCATGGCAGCCGGCACGGTATAATGCACGTAGCTGTGTCTTGAAAATTTCGGTTCTGGTCAGGCATATTCTAAGCGCCCGATAGCCCATTGCCGGATTTTCCTCATCTTCCAGCCTGAAATAGTCTGTTTTCTTATCTGCTCCTATATCCAGTGTTCTGATGATTACCTGTCTGTCGCCCATCTTTTCAAGCACCTGTTTATACGCTTCAAACTGCTGTTCTTCCGTGGGAAAGTCACTATTCTCTAAATATAGAAATTCGCTTCTGAACAGACCGATTCCTTCTGCGTCATTCTCCACGGCGTTATCCACGTCCATCAGATTTCCGGCATTCGCATAAAGTCGTATTTTCTTTCCGTTGCGCGTGATTGTCTCTTTTCCTTTCAAACTTTTAAGTTTTTTCTTCTTTTTTGACAATTCTGCGACTTTTTTCTTATATTCTGCACATGTCTCTTCATCAGGGTCAATATATACGACTTCATTTTCACCATCAAGGATAGCCTGATGTCCGTCATATTTCTCCAAGCTGAGCGATTGTACGGAAATAAGCGCCGGAATTCCCATGCTCCTTGCCAGAATCGCCGTGTGCGAGTTGACTGAACCCTGCTCTAACATGAAGCCCAGCAGTTTTTCCTTGGGAAATTGAAGCGTATCAGAGGGCGTCAAATCTCTAGCTGCTATTATAACAGGCTCTTCAAACTGATTTTCATCCAAAGCCTCATTAGACAAAATCTTGATAAGCCTGTCAGATACATCCTGTACGTCTACTGCGCGTTCTCTCATATAATCATTATCCATGCCCTGAAATATCTTAGCAAATTTCTTACCTGTTTCGGAAATCGCGTAAGCTGCATTAACTTTTTCCGTATTTATTAAATTTTCTATCGCATTTTGATACTCTGAGTCTTCCAGCATCAGTCTATGCGCTTCAAAAATAGTCGCACTGTCTTCACCGACTTCACGCAAAGCCTTATCATACAGCATCTTAAGCTGTTCAACTGCCTTTTGGCTGGCTTCTTTGTAATGTGCTATTTCACTCCCGGAATCCTCAATCTGATATTGAGTTACCTTAGATTCATTTCCGGCATAATACGAAAGCTTTCCTATACAGATATCCTTATATACGCTCTTTCCATATAAAGTAACCATATACAGATCCTTTTCCTTTCCTAAGACTTGGACAGTTATCGTAACACCTTAGCGTACATTATGTCCAATCAGCATGGATTTATTCTTGATGCTATCAACGCCAATATATTAAAACAACCGATAATCTAACGGATATAAATTTTATTTAATACATATATTACCTTTATATTACAGTTATATTATACTGTTTTCAAGCAAATCTGCCAATTATCCGCTAAACAAATTAATAAAACCCGGTCTGCTACAAATTGTCATACTACTTTTTCAAAAAATATGATATCATATATTAAGTGAAAAATGAAAAACATACATTATTCAGAAGAAAGGTACACTGATATTATGAAACTTGATATGCACTGTCACACAAAAGAGGGCTCTCCTGACGGAAAAACTACGCTTGCTGATTATATTGCGAAACTAAAAGAAAAAGGCTACGACGGCATGCTTATAACAGACCACAATTCATATAAAGCGTGCAAATACTATAAGAATCTTAAAGATAAACCAACTGATTTCACCGTACTATGCGGAATAGAATATGACACTCTGGACGCCGGTCACATCATAGTCATCCTGCCAACAGGAATGCTGCCGAGAATTATGGAACTCCGCGGGCTTCCCGTTCTATTACTGGTCGAGCTTGTACACCGTTTAGGCGGAATTTTAGGTCCCGCTCATCCATATGGGGAAAAGTTCTTAAGCGCTTTCAATACCCGGCTTGGTAAAAGGGCAAAGGATAAACTGATGCAGAGATTCGATTTCGTAGAGACCTATAATGCCTGCGAAGATGCACAGGCTAACAGATATGCTAAAAACCTTGCAGCAAAATATTATCTTCCGGGAATAGGCGGCAGCGACTCGCACAAAAAAGACAGCCTCGGATTTGGTTACACGCTTTTACAGAATAATGTCGCAAATGAAACAGAACTAATAAACTATATTAAAAACGGACACCCTGTAACTTCAGGCGGCGTCCGCTATTACCATACTACTAAACAAAAGCTCGGAAAGGCAAACGATATCCTCGTCTACTCTTTCTGGTTCTATAATAAATTTCTGGCATTATTCAGAAGTAAGCCAAGGAAAAAAGAATTAATCAAAAGCAGACTGATGCAGCAGGCAAGATATCGTAAAGTTAAGTACATTACTTTATCATAAAATGAAAAATCAAAACCTTTTATTTACTTTCCTCGCTCGAAACAACACTTTTTATGTCATCTAATGTATCATTGAACGCCGTGGAAACCATATCGGGATTGTTGCGGATCATATCGCGTTTATAGAAATCCAGCATTTCCTTATAGTTTCTGCGGCTCTCCATGTACAGATAGTACCGGGCGCGAAGCTCGGCTATTTCATCACGTACACTGTCCATATA
>CAMWWS010000412.1 GCA_947178085.1 uncultured Lachnospiraceae bacterium
CCATCTGGTCTAACTCCCAAAGCAAATCGTTAGGGAACTCCAAATCCGCCTTATCTATTTCATCTATCAGCAAAACCACCTGCTCATCAGAATCAAAAGCTTCTCCCAATTTACCCAGCTTAATGTATCTGGCGATGTCGTCTACTCCTTCCTCACCGAACTGTCCGTCATAAAGTCTCTGTATAGTATCATAGACATACAGTCCTTCCTGCGCCTTCGTAGTAGACTTAATATTCCAGATTACCAGCTTCTTTCCAAGCGACTCCGCTACTGCCTGAGCAAGCATTGTCTTGCCCGTTCCTGGCTCTCCTTTTATCAACAGCGGTTTTTTCAACGCTATGGCAACGTTTACGCTTGCCAGCAGCTCTTTAGAAGCTACATATTGTGATGTACTTGTAAATGCGGTCTTATTATCACTCATATTCTGATTTTCCTTTCCGGTATTTTGTTCTTACTGATATCAGACAATTTTCCATGCTCTTTCTTGATATGCATCTGAATTTATGTTACGATATTTTAAATGCAAAAGCAATAGTTTAATATTATTTTGAATATACAGAAAGACGAGGAATAATAAATATGATATCCGATTTATTAAACAAATCAAAGACAAGTATTTCATTTGAAGTATCTCCGCCTAAAACTGAGGACGAATTTAATGCAGTTTTTGCTAAATTAGACTCTCTTGCCAGGCTTAATCCGGACTTTATAAGCTGTACATACGGCGCGGGCGGCTCCAAAGCCGGAAAGACTGCGGAAATAACATCCTATATCCAGCATCAGTTAAAAATTGACGCAATTGCGCATATGACATGTGTAGGCTTCAAGAGCGCCGACCTTAAAGAAAACTGCAAATTATTAGAAAAAGAAAGCATTAAATATGTTATGGCATTGCGTGGCGACAGACCTATGGCAATGACCGATGAGCAATATAACGGCAGGGAATTTTTCTATGCTTCCGATATGGTACGATATCTGAAAGCCAACACCTTACTACAGATTGCCGGTGCCTGCTATCCTGAAAAGCATTACGAAGCCGAAAGTTTTGACAACGACATTATTCACTTAAAAGAAAAGGTAGATGCTGGTGTTTCCTTCCTCATCACGCAGCTTTTCTTTGACAACGACATTTTCTATCGTTTTATGGAACGCACCGCTGATGCAGGAATTACCGTTCCCATCTGCGCAGGCATTATGCCGATAACATCCGCCAAGCAGATTGGAACAAGCGTAAATTTATCCGGTTCTTCCGTACCTAAAAAGCTTGCTGACATTATAGCCAATTATGGCGATAATCCGGAAGATATGCGTAAAGCCGGTATAGATTATGCGGTAAGGCAGATTCTTGATTTGAAAGAACATGGAGTAGACGGCATACATATTTATACAATGAACAGACCTAAGACTACTGCCGAGATTGTAGCTCAGATACAGAAATAACATGAATTTGCGAAACTCATTTCCTATACCTAGAGTTTAGTCAATATTAAAAAAACGGGGCGCCTTTGCTTGCAATAAGCCCCGTTTTTTAATATTGACTAAACTCGTGATTTTAAATAATAAAAAACTCAGTCTGGCATAATCCGCCCTACTCTTCTTCCCACGGTATCAGCGGATTTTCAATCTTCTTATCACGCAACATCAGGCTTCCTACTGCCTCTGCCGCAGATTTTCCGTCAAACAGGACTTCGTTCACCTGCTCGATAATCGGAATCTGCACATTGTATTTTTGCGCAAGACCCATGGCTGCTTTCGCGGAATAAACACCTTCGACCACCATCTTGACCTCCGCCATTGCTTCATCCATCGTATATCCTTTACCTATCAGTATTCCGGCGCGTCTGTTTCTGGAATGCATGGAGGCGCAGGTAACGATTAAGTCACCGATTCCGGTCAATCCGCTGAAAGTCTCAATTCTTCCGCCCATAGCCATTCCAAGTCTAGCAATCTCGGCTATTCCTCTTGTGATTAAAGCCGCTTTCGTATTATCTCCGTATCCGAGTCCGTCCGCAATACCGGCAGCAAGCGCAACCACATTCTTAAGCGCCGCCCCAAGTTCTATACCAAGTACATCAGGACTGATATATACACGAAAAACCTTACTCATAAAAATATTCTGTAAATACTCAGCCGTTTTCTTACTTCTGGCTCCTACTACGATAGTTGTAGGAATGCCTTTTCCTACCTCTTCCGCATGTGATGGTCCTGACAGAACGGCAACTTCTGCCTGCGGAATTTCCTCTTCTATAATCTGAGAAAGTGTCATAAGCGTATCTTCCTCAATTCCTTTTGCCACATTGACTATAATCTGTCCTTCTTTTACATACGGAGCCATACTCTTGGAAGTACCTCTCGTATACGGCGACGGTACGGCAAGCACCAGAACATCTTTTCCACTTACGGCGGCTTCCAAATCGGTTGTAAATTCCATATCTTCCGGTAATTTCACACCCGGAAGCTTATCCTTATGCTCATGCTCTGTTTTAAGCATTTCTATTTCTTCCTCAACAATCGACCATACCGTTATTTGATGTCCGTTATTGTAAAGTAAAAGCGCTAGTGCGGTTCCCCAGCTTCCTGCACCAATAATACTGATATTTGCCATATTATTTTTCTCCCTTCGATTCAGAGCTGTCTTTTTTATGCGTCAAATATGTTTTTCGCTCTTCCCCTTTTAACAGGCGTCCGATATTTTCCCTGTGTTTATAGTATGCCATAACAGTCAACGCCGCTGCAATAGCGTAAAGTTCATACAGATGTGCCTGACTCATTCCGAAAATCTCCAGTTGTCCCAACACTACTGTTTCTATTATGAATCCCGCATAAACAAGCAAAGAACCAAGCGAAACATAATGCGTAGTAAAGAAGATACTGAAAAAAATAATAACACCCATAGGTATATAATAC
>CAMWWS010000413.1 GCA_947178085.1 uncultured Lachnospiraceae bacterium
ATCTTGGACCTGTCGTATGTCTCCCTGTTGTTATCCTTCTTAATAATAATGAGCGGAATCGTCTCAATCTTTTCATATGTCGTAAAGCGTTTATCGCACTCGTCGCACACACGCCTTCTTCTAATCGAATTATTATCTTCAGCCGGTCTGCTGTCGATAACTCTTGTATTCTCATGACCACAATATGGACACTTCATTCGGATAACCCCCTGCTTATTTAGTATTTGGTATAGAAGTATTATCACATATAAAAATTTTTATGTCAACTAATTTAGTGAAATTTCATTCTTCTCCCCCACATACTTCTTAATGCAGCCACACAGCTCATCCATATCAATCGGTTTGGATACAAATCCCTGAAAACCGGAACCAAGAAACATCTCTTTGGCTCCGTTCACTGCATTTGCCGTCAGGGCAATGACAGGTACGTTTTTATAATACTCGCCTTCCATCTCACGTATCTTCTGAGTTGTTTCAATTCCGTCCATTTCCGGCATCATATGGTCCATAAAAATAATATCGTATCTTTTTTCTTTTATTTTTTCCAGACACTCCGCACCGCTTAATGCCGTGTCCGCCACAATTTCCAATGTCTTTAACAATCCGACTGCAACCTTCAAATTAATCTTGGTATCATCCACAACCAAAACCTGTGCCTCCGGCGCCCTGAAACGCTCCCCGGCAGTCTCACGCTTCTTTTGTATCCCGGTCTTTTCCCAAGGACCGACAGGCTCCGGATTTACAATGTCCTGAACGACGTAAAATGTAAAGGTGCTTCCCTTTCCGTATGTACTCTCTACCGAAATCACTCCGCCCATATTTTCCACCAGTCTTCTGCTTATTGCAAGACCAAGGCCCGTTCCTTCTATAGTACGGTTTCTCACAAGATCTACTCTCTCATAACTGTTAAAGATTTGGGACAGGTTCTCTTCCTTGATTCCACATCCGGAATCATCCACAGCAGCATATAATCTGAACTGTCCGGCTGTATTTTCAGACCATACGCGCAGCTTCACATAACCTTCTGTCGTAAATTTTACCGCATTATTCAGCAGATTAATCAAAATCTGCCTGATTCGCATCTCATCACCGTTAAGCTCTGAAGGAGTACTCTCCTGTACTTCAATAAGCAGCTTAATATTCCGTTCTTTTACCCTTACAGCCATCATGCTTTCTATATTATGAATCATATCGGCAACACGGTAGTTGACCGGGGTTATCTCCATTTTGCCTGTCTCTATCTTGGAAAAGTCCAGAATGTCATTAATTATGCTTAAAAGCGTCTTGCCCGCGCTTTGTATATTCACCGCATTGTCCCGTGCCTCTTCCGACAGATTCTCCCTAAGTATTAAATCCGACATTCCCAGAATCGCATTCATCGGCGTTCTGATTTCATGTGACATATTGGCAAGGAATACCGATTTGGCACGATTAGCACTCTCCGCCTGTTCCTTCAGTTCTATCAGCTTCTGCGTATACGCATAGTCGTCCGTTTTGTCATGCATCCAGACCGTGTAACCTTTTAATTTATCTCTGTCGTAAAAAGGCTGCAGATTAATGAAAATTTTTTTATCCCCGACAGTAAGGGTTTCTTTATCATTGGAAAACAGCATGTCAACCGTCCGGACCAGTGTCTCTTCCTCCATAAGCTCAGGAAACATACTGTCTGCAATTTCATTTTTGAAAAGCATTCTCTTATTCAAGTCAACGACGCAATAACCTTCTTTAATACTGACAATAATGTCATCTTTCGCCATCTGCTCTGAATCAAAAATACGGTTTCGTACAACCATAATAAAAATCCATATGCTGGCTAACTGCTGACTGATTGGCACCGGGTCGTATCCGTAAGGCACTCCGAAAAATGCTATAATAATTACTACGGCTGCTATAGGGAGCAGAAATGCCATTCCTACAAGCAGTACGCCCTTTCCGTCTCTTTCCTTATTATCACGATAATATTTTACCGCCATAGCGACCTGTATTACCATAAGTATTGCATTATAGGCAAGGAAAATATAGTAAATCGGAGTCTTTACGCTGACTATATGCGGAAGTTCTGCTTCTGCGTCAAAATAATAGCTGCTGTAAAAAAAGGGATGTTTCTCCACTGTGGACACAAGCGCATAAATTGAGCCTGCAAATATCATAAAAAATATCTTTACTACATTATGTATGTCATGGTGACAGCATCTCGCCATGAACATGACCAAAAACGGAATCATAAATACTAAGCCCAAATATTCTATCTTTATTGCAAGTATTGCAGCCTCTTTTGTTTGCGCCGCAAGTTCAAAGCAATAGCCTATTCCATCCAAAAACGAAGCTATGCTGGCAAGCAACAGAAACAGCTGCGTCTTAGACGGCTTTTCCAACCCAATCGCTACTAATATTATAAAAGAACTAAAGACTGCCGCAATCTGCAGTCCCAATAAAATGCTATGCATATTCTCACCTGTCCATTATGAAAAACAAATGCCGCTTCGCGTCGCTTGTTTTTCTTTTGCTGTAATTACATTATACAAAACAAGCACTTTATTGGCAACTGCCTTAGGTTTATTTCCTGCATATGTCCACTATGATAATATCCGGTCCTATCTGTTTGATATCCTTATAACAAATCACACAATCAGGCTCACTGCAAAGCAGTCCGCACAGCTTATTGCCTCCGCCTATGATAAGCTTAAAAATCTGACCGGTACATTCATCGAACTCAAAATCAGTTACTCTGCCAAGCTTCTCACAGTTCTTCAAATTAATGACTTCCTTTTTCTTAAAATCCGAAAACAGCATACAATCCCCGACATTCTGCCTTTTTTATTATTAAATGCAGAATGTCGGGGATTGTTCCTGATTATCTATAGGTTATGTTTTTATGCGAACGGTATATTGTTC
>CAMWWS010000414.1 GCA_947178085.1 uncultured Lachnospiraceae bacterium
TTATGTTACTGTATATGATTTATATTTGATTTTTGCCGAAGCAGTTCAATATAATTTATTCAACGAAATTATTCAAATGTCTTCATACAGCACTGCATATATGGGCAGTGACGGTACACAAAAAGCATTTGATAAACAGACCACCAATTTATATCTCCGAGGAGATAAGGCGATGCCGGAAAAAGTTACGGTGATAGGCGGTAAGTCGGGAACTACTAAGGCTGCGGGACACTGTCTGATTCTGCTTTCCCGAAGCAGCAGCGGAAATCCATATATATCTGTAATTATGAACACTGATTCAACAGATGATTTATATTCAAATATGACTATGCTGCTGAATTCCATAGATTGAAACATTTTTTGAAAACAGGAATTGGGACTGATATTTTTAGTTGTCTTTTTATATATTTTACAGTATAATGTTTATAGCAGGTAAGTTATGCATTTATTTTACTTTAGGAGGGTTTACAATGGTTCAATTAATCGTAGGCAGAGCAGGAAAAGGCAAGACAAAGCAGTTATTGGATAAAGTAAATACGGAAGTAAAAGATGTTGCAGGTAATATCGTTTATCTCGACAAAAGTACTAAGCATATGTTTGAACTGAATAATAAAATCAGATTAATCAATGTTGCTGATTATATGGTTACAAACAGGGACGAGTTTTTAGGATTCATTTGTGGCATTATTTCTCAAGATCACGATTTACAGCAGATGTACTTTGACAGCTTTTTAAAAATTGCATGTATGAATGCGGATGATATTGAAAGCACGGTTGAAAAATTAGATGCAATCAGCAATAATTTCAAAGTTGATTTTGTTCTAAGCGTTTCTTTGGATGAACATGAATTGCCGGAGAGCTTAAAATCTAAAGTGATTATTTCATTATAGTATCGGTTACATAGCTATTGAACGCAGGAAAAATGCCTGATAAAATAATGAATTTCATAAAACCTCGGATTTTCCGGGGTTTTGTCGTATGTATTTATATCAGTTGAATATTCTGAAGGGAGACCGCATATTGGCAAGGTCAGGAAATAATATAAGAAAATACAGGCGCCCAATTAATCTTAATATCGGTATGATTATTTTTGCCGTTATTTTTATTTATGTTGTCATTTGTATATTTATGTATTTTTCAACAGAGCATGTTGTAGGATATGAGGTACGTGAAGGCTCCTTGTCTTCCGATAATATTTATAGGGGAATAGCCATTCGTGATGAAAAGATCATCACCAGTACCAATGCCGGATATACCAACTATTATGCAAGAGAGGGAGAACGCATAGCAGTGGGTAATCTTATATATACAATTGATGAAACGGGCAGGCTATCAGATTATATTAAAACAAGTGAAACGGGAGAAAACACTCTTACTGATAAGGAACTTGCCGAATTAAAGACTGAGATAGAATCGTTTGCCAATGGATATGACCGAACAAGTTTTTCAGATATTTATAATTTTAAATACAATCTACAGGGAACAGTCATCAAACTTGCGAATTATAATGTGCTGGAAAATGTCAATGCACTGAATGAGGCTTCCAATACGACATTGATTGGCCGTTATTATGCAAATGAAAGCGGAATAGTAATATATTCAACCGATGGCTATGAAAATCTTACCCTTCAGGATATGAATATGGATTATTTCAATCAGGAGAATTATACAAAAAATCATCTGTTAAGCAATGAATTGGTTGCTGCGGGCGATCCGGTTTATAAATTATCAACTAATGAAGATTGGTCTATCGTCATTCCGGTAGAAAGAGAGCTTGCAGAACGTTTGTTGGAGAAGGAATATGTTGAAGTCAGATTTCTAAAGAACCAATATACTTCATGGGGATTAGTGGACGTATTTACCAATGAGGCTGGAGATACCTTTGTGTCCCTGACTTTTACGAACTCTATGATTACCTTCTGTACGGAACGCTTCATTGATATAGAACTGTTACTTGAAAATGAAAAAGGACTTAAGATTCCCAATTCCGCAATTGTAACAAAAGAATTTTTCATCATTCCCAAGGCTTATATTACGCAAGGCAGTAACAGCGGCTCATATGGCGTCTTATTAGAGACCTACGGTGAGGAAGGCACGACGACGCAATTCGTGGAAACAACTATTTATGAGGAAACGGATGAAGAATACTATGTTGATGACTCCACACTGAGAGTCGGTAATTATCTGATTAAGCCTGACTCCACAGATAAATACCCAATCAGCAGAATCGGTTCGCTGAAAGGGGTTTACAATATTAATAAAGGATACGCCGACTTTAAGCAGATTATTATTCTGTATGATAATGATGAATATTCCATCGTGAAGTCCAATACAACTTATGGACTGAATGAGTATGATTATATTGTGCTGGATGCTTCGACGGTGGGGGATAACGACTTCATATATGAATAATCAAGTTAAGGTTGAGAGGCATATGCAGACAATATCGTCTGTTCAAATCCCATTGCGCCGGACACTACACTGAGCCGGAAATGCGCGTCTCAGTTCCGTGGCACAGAGGGATTTTCACAGAAGATATTGTCTACATATGCCACTCAAGGCTATTGAAATAGTGAGGAATGAATTGTTATGATTAGAGAAAATATTGAATGCATAAGAGAGAAGATTAAAGAAACCTGCGAGGAATGCGGCAGGAATCCGGAAGAAGTTAAGTTGATTGCTGTCAGTAAGACGAAGCCGGTTTCTATGCTTGAGGAGGCTTATGACTGCGGATGCAGGGACTTTGGTGAGAATAAAGTGCAGGAGCTTGTGGATAAGTGGGAGCAGATGCCTAAGGATATACGATGGCATATGATTGGACACTTGCAGCGTAATAAGGTAAAGTATATTGTGGATAAGGTATATCTTATTCATAGTGTGGACTCACTGAGGC
>CAMWWS010000415.1 GCA_947178085.1 uncultured Lachnospiraceae bacterium
AGACTACTAAAGTAAATGATAATACAAATATTAGTAAAAGCAAGGCTAAACGCGAAGAACGCAGGCTGCAGCTTGAGAAGGCAAAGAAACAGAAACGGATTGCCAAAATCGGAGGTATCGCGGCAGCGATAGTCATTGTTTTGGCTATTGCAGCAGCTGTGGGATGGCCGATTTACATAGAGGCTATTCGGACTACTTCAAATTCTGATTTAAATGCGGGACTGACGGCTGATGGCAGGATTGACGGCGTTGATGTAATGTCGCTTGTGACGCTGGCTGATTATGAAAATATTTCAGTACCTGCGGATGAAGTGGCTGCTAAGGAAGAAGAGGTTGATAATACCATTAATTCAACTCTTGTCTCCCACAAGGTGCTTAGTGATGATGCAAGTCTGGAGATTGCTGACGGCGATACGGTAAATATTGATTATGTAGGTACCGTTGACGGAATTGAGTTTCAAGGCGGCAACAGTGGAGGTGCAGGCTATAATCTGACGATTGGCTCAGGAGCTTTTATTGACAATTTTGAGGAGCAGCTTATAGGACATAAGCCGGGAGAAGAACTAACTGTTAATGTTACGTTTCCGGAAAATTATAATGAGGAAATGGGCGGCAAGGAAGCAAGTTTTGCAGTTACCATTCATGGCATTATGGTGACTCCTGAGCTTACGGATGAGTTTGTTGCTGAGAATCTAGCCGACGAGGGTGTTTCCACTGCGGCGGAATACCGTGCCAAGGTAGAAAATGATTATTATGAGAATCATCTTGGAGAATACCTTACCAACTATGTTATTGAGAATTCCACGGTAAATTCTTACCCGAAAGCATACTTGAAAGCGGTAAAATCGATTACTAAATATGAAGATGAATATATGATGGATTACTATAACCAGCTGTATACCAGCTTTGGTTCGGAGGGTTATAAAAATGTTTGGGATATGAGAGGCGATGAAGTCAATAATGAACGTTCCTATGAGAAAGAACTGACTAAACGAGCTGAGGAAACCGTAAAAACTGCCATTGTATATCAGGCGATTTTTGAAAAAGCAGGGCTGAGTATTGATACTGAGAGCTATGGAGCGGCTAATCTGGCGCAAGATGCAATGGCACAGGCCGTAGAGGACTATCTGGTGGGATTGTATAAATAGTAAAATGGGACTGTGATGAGTGTAAAATTATACGGATTAAATGATATGGCTAAGGCAGGCTGCAATGACTGCAAAGGATGCTTTGAATGTTGTCAGGGGATGGGACAGTCTATTGTGTTAGACCCTTATGACATATGGCAGATAGAATGTGGTTTGAATTGTACGTTTGCGGAGCTTTTACAGGAAAAAGAGCTGATAGAGCTTAATATAGAGGACGGACTTATTCTTCCTAATTTGAAAATGCAGGGTGCTATGGAGAAATGTGGATTTTTGAATGGAGAAGGAAGGTGCAGTATACATGCATACAGACCCGGTTTATGCAGGTTGTTTCCGCTTGGCAGAAATTATGAGAATCATAATTTACAATATTTTCTGTTGGAAGATGCCTGTACCAATTCCACTTCTGCGAAAGTCAAGATAAAGAAGTGGCTTGACATTCCGGATAGCAGAAGATATGAGGAGTTCCTGATTAACTGGCATGATTTGAGGCGCATACTTAAAGAGAAGATTGCAGATTTGAAAATTGATGTAAAAGCAGGCTTATCTGATATGGATATTATGAAAGAAATAAATATGAAGTTTCTGCATATTTTCTATGAAACGCAGTATTTAGCAGATGATTTTTATAGACAGTTTGATGAGAGAACGGCGCTTTTTAGCAGTATGACGGCAGAAGTAGTGGGAATAATAAAATAGAGTAAACTTTGATAAGAAATGAAAGGGCGAAAACAATGAAAACAAAAACGAAGAGAACATTTTCTATTTTAATGACAGTGATAACTCTGATATTGTGTATGTCGGTATGCACGGCATGTGGAAAAACACAGGAGAGTGCGAATATTGAGGGAGAGCTGACGGACATCCTGGCGCAAATCTATGAAGGTGCGGATTTGGATTCTGAGACGAAGGAAGCTATGGCAACAGCTTATTATACTGACGTACTTACGGAAGATAATGCTACGTTGTTTTTAGGTACTTCCGAGGTATCCTATGTGGAGGGTATCATTTCAGCTCCATTGATGAATGTGATTCCATATCAATGTGTACTGCTTCGTGTTAATTCAGAAGATGTTGATTCGGTTAAAACGCTTTTATTGGAAAATGCAGACTTAAATAAATGGGTATGCGTAAGCGCTGATACAGCTAAAGCAGAAAACATAGGAGATTTGGTATTGTTCGTAATGGGGGAACAGAATGTAGCCGATGCCGTAGTTGCTTCTTTTAAGGCATTGAAATAATAATGTGAAAATACAGCATGATTAAAAATAAACCCAAACGGAGCGAATTCGCTTGCGGTGAGCACCGTTTGGGTTTATTTTAATATGACTTAACCTCTTTCCATAATTCGTTATAGAGAGCATCGCTTTCTTCACCCAGATATTTATATGCTTCAAGATTCTGATATTTGGATAAATCCGGAAAAGCTATTGGAGAATTTTTGATTTCTTCATCTTCAATAAGGGCTTTAGCGGCTTCATTAGGGGTAGAGTAGGTGATATATTCAAAGTTCAGCAGCGCGATGTCACCGCGGCACATGAAGTCAATGAATTTCTCTGCATTTTCCCTGTTTGGCGCGTTCTTTAAGATTACCCATGAATCAATCCATACGTTGGTGCCTTCTTCGGGGATGACATATTCCAAATCCGGATTTTCGTATTGGGTGTATATTGCTTCGCCGGAATAAATCACACCGATAGCCGCTTCGTTGCCAATCATTTTATCCCTGACCTGGTCGATAACAT
>CAMWWS010000416.1 GCA_947178085.1 uncultured Lachnospiraceae bacterium
GGATAGTTGCGAAAGAATAGCCAAAACTGCCGTAAACATTCCCGCACAGACAATTTCTTTTGTTTTTTCCATAGTAGTAGTCATGATAAAAACCCCTCTTTACTATATTCAGATTATCACATTGGATGTCTATAGTATAAAAGGAGTTTTTTCATTTGTCAACCTATTTTATTTTTAGGTTTACAAAGCAAGTTCTTTTAATTGTTCAATCAGTTCCATATCCGACGCAGTGATTTTTAAATTGGAATTTAAGCTCTGTCCGTCTGCTGTCGTCACATTGATTTCAATAATGCTGCCCTCTTTTATTCCGTTTTGATATACTGCCGTCATAAATTTGGGAAATTTAGGATGGTTCTGTTTAAACTTATTCCATAAATTCATCATCTGAAAAATAGCTGCCGGGTTCTGAAATCCCATATAATCTCCTGCCTCTCTTTTATTTGTTGCGCCTGTTTATTTAAGCCTGCGCTGTCTCTTCTTTTTTTATAATCGCTATCTGCAATTCCTCTAACTGCTTTTCATCCACACCTCCCGGCGCCTGTGTCATCAGACAGGAAGCATCCTTTATCTTCGGGAAAGCAATTACTTCACGAATATTATCCGCATGAACGAGTAACATCACGAAACGGTCAAGACCGTACGCAAGTCCGGCGTGAGGCGGAACTCCATACTGGAAAGCATTCAGCAAAAATCCAAACTGTTCCCATGCCTGCTCCTTTGTGAAGCCAAGCACTTCAAACATTTTCTCCTGAATATCATTCTGGTGGATTCTCACGGAACCTCCGCCAAGCTCCACACCGTTTAACACAATATCATACGCTTTCGCACGGACACGTCCCGGGTCGGAATCAATATACTGCCAGTCCTCCTCCATCGGCATCGTGAAAGGATGGTGCATAGCCATAAACCGGTTTTCTTCTTCGTTCCACTCCAAAAGCGGGAACTCCACTACCCATAAGAAGTTGAATTTCGATTCGTCAATCAGCTCAAGCTGTTTGCCAAGTTCTACTCTAAGCGCTCCAAGCACGCTGTATACAATCGCATTCTTATCAGCCGCAAACAAAAGCAAATCACCTTTTTCGCCGCCCATTGCCTGTGCCAGTTTACCCAGTTCTTCCTCCGTCATAAATTTAGCAAAAGAGGATTTATAAGTACCGTCTTCCTGAATGCACAGATAAGCAAGACCCTTCGCACCATAGCCTTTTGCAAAATCCACAAGTGCATCAATCTTTTTACGGGGCATAGCTGCCTGCCCTTTCACATTCAGTCCTCTGACAGAACCGCCGTTTTCCAATGCGGAAGTAAATACACCGAAACCGCAGCCTGCAACAACATCCGATACGTTAACAAGTTCCATGGCAAAGCGTGTATCCGGCTTGTCGCTTCCATAACGTTCCATCGCTTCTTTCCATGTCATTCTCGGAATCGGCAACGGTACATCCAAGCCGATTGATTCCTTACAGACATGCTGAATCAGTCTTTCATTAACTTCAATTACATCATCTACATCCACAAAGGACAGCTCCATATCCGCCTGCGTAAATTCAGGCTGTCTGTCCGCACGTAAATCCTCATCACGGAAACACTTGGCAATCTGGAAGTAGCGGTCGTAACCGGAGCACATCAGAAGCTGTTTATATAGCTGCGGCGACTGCGGCAGCGCGTAAAAATGTCCCGGATGTACACGACTCGGTACGAGATAATCTCTTGCCCCCTCCGGTGTTGATTTACACAAAATGGGCGTCTCGATTTCAAGGAATCCCTCCTTAGACATAAAGTCTCTCATTTCGGAAACAATTTTGCTTCGTAACATCATTTTCTGCTGTAAATCAGGTCTTCTCAAATCCAGATAACGGTATTTTAACCGAATTTCCTCTTTCGTTTTAGAATCCGGCTCTACCGGGAACGGCGGTGTTTCCGCTTCCGATAAAATACGAACCTGACTTGCGCGGATTTCAATTTCGCCGGTTGCCAGATTTTCATTGACAGCGCCGGAACGCTTCTCTACCTTTCCTACAACCGCAATAACAAACTCGCTTCGCATCTTTTCCGCTTTCGCAAAACTTTCCGCACCGCAGTCGCTCTCTTCAAAAATAATCTGTAAAATACCGGAACGGTCTCTTAAATCAACAAAAATAATACCGCCTTTATTTCTCTGCTTCTGTACCCATCCCATGACGGTCACTTCCTCACCCGCATTCGCAAGGGAAAGTTCCGCACAGCGGTGAGAGCGCTTCCATCCTTTCATAGACTCCGCCATTGTTTCATCCTCCTCATTTCAGTGGTTCTTTATAAAACTCTTTAAATTCTTCGTATCCCTGCGCAGTTAACTGCTCTTTCTGAAATTTCTTATTCTTATTCATTCTTGTTACCAGAATCTGATTGCCGCTTTCACGCTCTTTCTGAGCCTGTGCAATCACTTTACAAAGTTCATCAGACGGGAGCCCTTTCTCCATCAGATAAGCCGCTTTTCTGCCCGTTTTCGGCACTTTAAAACCGCTCTCCATCAATAACAGAATAATTCGTTCAAAGCCGATAGAAAAACCGCATGCAGGCACATCATTTCCCGTAAATTTACCGACCATCTTATCATATCTGCCGCCTCCGCCGCAGCTTCCGCCAAATTCAGGCATGGCAATTTCAAAAATAGTGCCTGTATAATAGGACATACCCCGCACTAAAGTTGGGTCAAATTTCAGTTCAAAGAAATCTCCTTTTGTCGCTTCCACACTGTCAATAATCTCCCGGAAGCCCTCTTTTACCTCATCCGCAAGCTTGTCCCCCAAAATATCCATAATATAGGAGACGGCATCTTCCGCCTCCTCCATTCCCTGAAAAAGTCCAAGATATTTATCGACCTGCTCACTTGTA
>CAMWWS010000417.1 GCA_947178085.1 uncultured Lachnospiraceae bacterium
AGCCGATAGTGCGGACCGTGGATGGTTCTCTGTTGATTGACAGATACGAGTGTGCAAAGCAGATTGCCGTAGGCGATATACTGGAATAGGATGTTCTGTCAGAAAGGAGATAATTCAGGGTTATGAAAAAATTGCTATTGATTGTACCGTTACTGCATCAGGGTGGATCGGAAAAAGTATGCGCAGCGACGGCAAAAATACTGAAACCTTATTTTGACGTGCAGATTGTGATTTTTGACTCCCGGGATATTGCTTTTGATACGGATGGAATTAAGGTAACGGATTTGAATTTACCGTCACGTCCGGGGAAGTTGGGGAAAGTGATTAATGTTCTCAGGCGGGCGTACCGGTTATACCAACTGAAAAAAAGAGAGCAGATTGATATAGCTTACAGTATGGGACCGACAGCCAATCTGCCTAATATTTTTTCGGGCAAAAGGGCAAAGAGATGGCTGGGCATTATGAGTTATATGGATATGGATGCGCCATGGCAGATGAAACTGTTTTGTAAGCATTCCGATAAAATTTTATGCTGCTCGGAAACGTTACATCAGATGATAGAAGAACAGTATCACTGTAATCACCTTTATACTTTGCCGGGATTCTTTGATATTGCGGAGATTGCGGAACTTGCCGAGGCACAGGAAGCAGAGATTCCATGGCAGGACGGCAGGATTATCGTGTCCATGGGAAGAGAAGATGTAGTGAAAGGTTTTTGGCATCTGCTTAAAATATTCTCAATCGTACACAAGTCGCTGCCTGATACAAAGCTGATGATTATAGGAATGGGAGATTTTACGGAATATCGTGCGCTTGCAAAAGATTTAGGGATTGAAGATGTAGTATACTTTGCGGGATTACAGAGAAATCCTTATCCCTATCTGAAGAAGAGCAGTTTATATTTTCTGACATCTTATTTTGAGGGATTTCCCAATGCGTTGGTGGAGGCTATGGCGTTAGGGCTTCCAGCAGTGGCGACAGACTGCATGACAGGACCAAAGGAAATTTTTGAAGACCGCTATGGTATTCTGATACCCAATATGAGTCCGGAGCCTGATATGGATGCAGGAAATATCGGACAGGATGAGCGGCAGGCTGCGGAACGGGTGATTGCACTTTTGCAGAACAAAGAAGAGATGGAGCGATATGGTAAACTATCGCTGGAACGGGCGGCCGTGTACTCGAAAGAAGAATATATCCGTAAAATAAGAGAGTGGTCGCTTGATTAAAACGAAACATAGTTATGGACGAAGGAGGGTGCGCAGGACATGGTGCGTAAGATTGCTTTTCATTTAAATTGTCTGGAACAGGGCGGCGCGGAGCGTGTTGTCTCGAATTTGTCCAATCGTTTTGCTGCGAGTGGTTACGAGGTTATTATTGCTACGGAATGGCAGGGTGAAGATGAATTTCAGATCAGTGATAAAGTACGGCGTGTGCATGTAGGTCTGCGGGAGGAAGATGAGAAAAAGAATCGTTTGGTGAAGTTTTTTCTTCGGATTAAATATCTAAACAGGTTTTTGAAAGAAGAGAAACCGGATATTCTCATTCCTTTTGCCAGAAAGGCGCTTTATCGGGGACTGACGGCAGCTTATTTTATCAAAATCCCGGTGATTATTTCCATACGAACCGACCCGGTAGGGCATTATGACAGACCTTTTGACAAGGTTCAGATACCGTTTTTGTTTCCGAGAGCTGACGGATGTGTATTCCAGACGGAAGGGCAAAGGGAGTTTTTTGCGCCAAGACTACAGGAAAATTCCCGTGTTATTTTGAATCCTTTGAATCCGAAGTATATCGGAGTGCCGGAGCCGGAGAAGAGAACTAAGACGGTAGTGCAGTCAGGCAGGTTGGTAGATTTCAAGAATCAGGTCATGCTGGTCAGGGCTTTTCATGAGGTACACAAAAAACACCCGGATTATGATTTGAAAATATACGGCAGGGATACAGAAGATGGCACAAAAGAACTTTTAGAGAGAACGATTGCCGAGTTGAACGCGCAGGAATATGTGCATTTGATGGGAGCCAGCGATAGTTTGGAAAAGGACTTGGCGGATGCTGCATTGTTTGCATTCAGTTCGGATTGGGAAGGTCTTCCCAATGCGCTGATGGAAGCTATGGCATTAGGGCTTCCTATTGTGGCGACGGATTGTCCCTGCGGCGGACCGCGTACGATTATGACAAATGAGGTCGATGGCCTGCTGATTCCGATTAAGGACCAGAAAGCCATGGAAAATGGCATTAACCGGCTGATAGAAGATGAGGAATTGGCAAAACGGCTTGGGCGGGAAGCACGCAGAATCGCGGAGAGGGCAAATGATGAAGCTATTTACGAACAGTGGAGAAACTATATCGATGAAGTTTGTGACACGTATGTCAAAAAACGTAAATGAAGCCGGAAAGAGGCATAGACCTTCAAAACGGCAGCTTTTGGTACTGATTCCTTTTGCACTCCTTTATACCTTTTTTATCATATTCGGCAATCTGGAGAAAGCATCGGAACTGAGTGCGATGCAGAATATAGGAAGAATTTTGCTGTGTATGATTGTCAGTTATATGATTTTGTTTGGTTTGTGCTTTTTTCTTTCCCAAATACCACTGCTGTTTCATCTTCCTGAACAAAAAAGAAGAGAAGGCAGATGGTATGTCTGGCTTGTTTTCTTCTTAATCTGTCTGGTTTGCTATATACCGTATTTTTTGATGTATTATCCTACATGGTTCAATAACGATGCGGTATGGCAGATGGAGCAGATACTTGGTCTTTCCCCTAAGTCCAATCACCACCCATACTTCCATACGATGATAATTCAGTTTTTCTTTACGATTGGTTATCGTTTATTTGGCACATATACGGA
>CAMWWS010000418.1 GCA_947178085.1 uncultured Lachnospiraceae bacterium
ATAACCAGTTCAGCAAGCTGCAAGATTGTAAATTCTCCGGGATTACCCAAATTAACAGGTCCTGTAAAACCACTACGACTGTTCATCATGCGTATCATACCGTCAACTAAATCATCCACATAGCAGAAACTGCGTGTCTGCATTCCGTCACCATATATCGTGATATCCTGATTTTTTAAAGCTTGTACAATGAAATTGGAAACGACTCTTCCATCATCAGATCTCATTCTCGGTCCATATGTATTAAAGATACGAATCACCTTAATATCCACATTATGCTGCCTATGATAATCAAAAAACAAAGTTTCTGCCATGCGTTTCCCTTCATCATAGCAAGAACGTATTCCATTGGGATTAACGCAACCGCGATAATCCTCCGGCTGCGGATGAACCTCCGGATCTCCATACACTTCACTTGTACTTGCCTGCAGAATTCTGGCGTGGCATCTCTTCGCCAGCCCTAACGTATGTAAGGCCCCTATAACACTGGTTTTGCCGGTTTTAATGGGGTCATACTGGTAATGGATCGGGCTTACCGGACAAGCAAGATTATAAATCTGATCACATTCAATATATACAGCTTCTAAAATATCGTGTCGAATAAATTCAAAATATGGATTATTCATCAAATGCCTGATATTATCTTTCTGCCCTGTAAACAAATTATCCATACATATAACATCATTTCCCTGCAACAACAACTTTTCACAAAGATGAGAACCAATAAATCCAGCTCCTCCTGTGACTAATATTCTTTTACGATTCATTCCTGTACCCTCCATGGTAATCATATATATTACGGAAACGCTCTGTCATAAAATATCTTCAAGGCATTTGTTCATCAGAATGTATCAAAGCATTATTTTAACAGCGGGAGCTCGCCCCCAATATATTCTAATATTCTTTCATAATCATCAAAATAATCTATTTCTGACCAAAAATACCCCTTTACATCAACAGTATGTATTTCTCTTTTTTTAATCATACAATACAGTGTATATTCCCACCAATTACTATACTCCTGATGTTCGACAAGATATTCTAGTTGTGCTTTAAATTCTCCGACAAAACTCTTCTTAACTTTTGCAACCCCAACATACTCACAATCTCTTTCCGCCCTTGGCAATTCTTTTCCATACTTACAAATACACCCGTTCACAGTCTTAAAAAAATAATCACCGACCTCAACTCTGCCTGTATCCATCGCCATCACTGCGTCGGCAGGATTCTGAAGCACTATGTCCAAAATGTCTACTGAAAAGAAAACATCCGCATTCAACAGCAACATGTCATCATCTAATTCTTCCCTTGCAAACCAAAGACTCGCCATACTATTCGTTATATCATAAAATGGATTGCTATAAAATTTAATAGGCAGTCCATCTAATGATTTCATCACTAACTCTTTCTGGTATCCTACACATACACTGATCTCCATATTCTTTTTCAAAAGCATCTCGCTCATATAACGAATCAGAGGAACTCCATTGATAGGCAACGTACATTTCGGTACTTCCGCAATCATTCTTGATATTCTTGTACCCTTTCCCGCCGCCATTATAATTGCCTTCATTACACTCTCCTACCTTTCTGCATCAGTGACCCACGAGGCATGTTGTATATATATGCGATAGTTTCTTATCCCCATAGCCTCTAACTGGCTTTCGATTTCTTTATAATAGAAACTGCATATAATAAGATGCATTTCATTTTCTGCCATCGTACATAAAATTTCCGGGCTCTTTATAGGAACACCAAATTTTTCCGTACCCCATTTCTGTTCATCATTATCAACCAGAAAATCAGGTTTATATCTCATTCCGTGGCGCTTCATATAATCCTCGGACATTAAACCCGCACCAAAAAGTATCAGTTTTTTCCCTTTTGCTCCCTTAAATAAATCTGCAAAAAGCGTATTATATTCTTTATAAGATTTCTCGACATCAAAAATTCCCTGATGACCCGGTTTACGTTTTTCAGTCGGCGGATATTTCATGTAATCTCGCCCCATAATAACTTCCAACCAATGTTTATATCCCGCGGGGGCCGGATATTGACGGCCTTCAAACTCAAGAAATACCGTGCTCTCAAAATCTTTTCTGGAAAATGGTCGATATTTACCTTCCCCATAAATAACCACATCCTGACTTTCGGCATTATTATAGCGCAGTTGTTCTTTAATCAATTTATCACACAATTTTTTCCTGGTATAGAATCTGGATTCAATCACATATCTACGCCATTTGTTACCGCTCATATTCCCAAACCATGTTGTCTCTGCCCCATAAGTCTTCGCTTTGAGCAAATATTGCGCCCGATAGATTCTTCTAAGTTTTTTCTTTCTTTTCTTTTCGTTTATAACTCCATCATCCAACACAAGTATATCTATCCAAATCCCTAAATTACTATCATGCCCAATATCTTTAGTTTCCATCCCAGTCGTATTGCTGTTTCTAAGGCGCATATTCCCATTATTGTATGTATTAGGGTCATTTTCGGGCGTTTGCAGGAAATACGGATGCACAAATTCCTGTCCCCCTATCTTTTTTAATTTCTCATAATCCTTACGCGGCATAACAACATCCAAGTCGTCATCCCACGGAATGAATCCCTTATGCCGCACTGCACCCAGAAGAGTTCCATGTATCATAAAATACTTCAATTCATATTTTTTACAAACCCGATCCAATTGCTCTAACAAGTCAAGCTCGACATTCCAGATCTTTTTCATTTTATCAGTAACAACAAATTCTGGTTCTTTCTTAATCTCATTTCCTAACTTTATCGCATTTCCCTTGATATTTCCATAATTAATCCCTGATTTGCGATAAAACTTTTGGTATTT
>CAMWWS010000419.1 GCA_947178085.1 uncultured Lachnospiraceae bacterium
CTTCAAGACAACCGGTGAATTCCCGAAATATGGTAATGATGATGACCGTGTTGACCTGATTGCACAGGAAGTTGTTCATAAATTCATGACAGCTATCAGAAGACATCATACCTACAGAAACGGTGTTCCTACAACCTCTATCCTTACCATTACTTCTAACGTAACCTATGGCAAGGCTACAGGTAATACACCTGACGGACGTAGAAAAGGTGAGCCTTTTGCTCCGGGCGCTAACCCGATGCACGGTCGTGATACTCATGGTGCAGTAGCTTCCTTATCTTCAGTATCCAAGCTTCCGTTCAAGGATGCTCAGGATGGTATTTCCAATACATTTACCATCATTCCTGGCGCTCTTGGTAAAGAAGATCAGGTATTCGCAGGAGATATCGAGGTAGACCTTAACAAATAAAAAGCTGAAAAGATTTGCTACGCAAATTTTTCAGCTGCAAGAATTGCTGTAAGCAATTCTCGCGTATAATAAATATGTGGAAGAGAGTGATGAACATGGATGAGAATCAAATGATTGATGACTTTATTAAAATGTTGGATTCCGGTATGGCGCAGGGCGTCGGACATGTGAATGTCAATGTTGATGATAAATCCAATAATTCTAAAGATGTACAGACCATGGGGTGTACGGATTGTTCCAGAACTCCTCTGGCTTGCAGTGTACCGACTTTGGAACAGGGCTTGGATGACTTCCACTAAATGCTATGCAATAAAGGGTGTTTTAAAGACTCTTTATGGATAATATAATTTATAAAAAATATAAAGGAGGACATTTTAAAATGGCAGCAAATACAGCACAGGTAGATAACCTTGTATCATTATTAGATGGTTACGCAACAAAAGGCGGACATCACCTTAACGTTAATGTATTGAACAGAGATACTTTATTAGATGCTCAGAAACATCCTGAGAACTATCCTCAGTTGACAATCCGTGTTTCCGGATATGCAGTAAACTTCATTAAGCTTACACCGGAACAGCAGGCAGATGTTATCTCTCGTACTTTCCATGAGAGCATCTAATGCTATCATGCAACGTTAAAGCTAAACATTAGTATTAATGCAGAACCTTGGAAGCAATTTCAGGGTTCTGTTTTTTGTTGGTTTTACTACTGGTTTTTTTATCCTATACGGGGTATACTGTAATTATCAGGTCACGAACTTATTATTTATATAGGAGAAAGAAGGATAAATATGCAGGGTAGAATTCATTCGTTGGAAAGTTTCGGGACGGTTGACGGTCCGGGCGTAAGGTTTGTTGTTTTTGTTCAGGGCTGTCCTATGCGATGCGCTTATTGCCATAATCCTGATACATGGGAGATGAACTCCGGTACTTTGATGGAGCCGGAATATATAATTGAGCAGTATGAAAGGAATATAAGCTTCTATAACGGGGGCGGTATTACAGTAACCGGCGGCGAACCTCTGATGCAGGTTGATTTTTTGCTTGACCTTTTTACTATTGCCAAGAAGAAAGGTATTCACACCTGTATTGATTCTTCCGGAATCGCCTATAAGCCGAATGCCAATCCTGTATGGCTTTCCAAACTGGATAAATTAATGACTCTGACTGATTTGGTTATGCTGGATATTAAGCATATAGATCCTGAGAAACATAAAGAGCTGACTTCACAGCCTAATGATGGTATTCTCGCATTTGCCAGATATCTTAACGAGAAAAATGTCGATATGTGGATTCGCCACGTCATTGTGCCGGGTCTGACTGATGATGATAAATATTTATTCCAGCTTGGATATTTTATCGGAGAATTCAAGAATCTTAAGGCATTGGATGCGCTGCCATATCATACCATGGGCGAAAGCAAATATGAAAAGCTGGGTATGGAGTATAAATTAAAGGGCGTTCCTGCAATGGAGAAGAAGGAGCTTCTGGCTAAAAAGGAAGTGATACTTGACGGCATACGTAAGCGACGTTCTGAACAATAATACAGACTTATAAAGATTCAATACCATTTGCTAAAGCGAGCGGAAAATATAGAATACATGTAGATTGAATAATAAATGAACTTCAATCTTTCCTAACGCAATAGACAACTATTAACAACTTTTATATGGAGATGAAGAATGAAAAAGATATTACCTATAAACATTAATCCTTATATACGTTCATATACGCACCATGGTTATCATCATTCAGTAATCAGCACAAACGATAAAGTATATAATAATGATATTGGTGAAGCAGCTTGTATCAAAATAAAGAATTTTTCAGACTATAACTGGAGCAGCCAGCTTGATGGGCTAAATTATGGCACCTGTGAAAGTGATACTTTAAAATTTTACGGTAATAAATGGAATATTGACATGAATGCTGCCTTATGGAGAAAGTGCAATTCATGTGACGAAATAGAAATATGCATAAATAATCAATTTTATACAAATGTATGGGCTTCTATTTATCTTTTTCTGTCAGATAACACGGGATTACCAATGACTGATTATGATAAAGCCTATAATCTTGTGTTTGGCAATTTTTCTAAAGACGGCATATATTATAGGTATGATAAGCCGCCACATATAGTTTTATTCCCTTCCCCAACTTTTCCACTGACGATTCGTTTAGTAAAAACAGAAACAAATATTATTCTCATTTACAAAGATGCTATGCAAAACTACAACAAACTGACATTAGATATTGATGATTTTAATGGATTAAATGAATGCATTGGATTTGGAGTAAATTACAGATGCAATAGCTACTATGAATGGTTATTTTCCAATTATATCAATATATATGTTAATCTTAACAACGCGATACATATTGACTTCCTTTGTGATAAACATAAAAATTGGAATCGCCATACTTATAATC
>CAMWWS010000420.1 GCA_947178085.1 uncultured Lachnospiraceae bacterium
TTATTATAGATATAGAAATTAAAGACCGCAGCCACATTAAAGAATTTTTCCACAAGATACATAGCAGACTGGAAGATATAACATTTTCCATCATTCAACGGATTCCAGAAAAGTTTATTCCTCAATGGCTCATGAATTGGCTTGAAAGATATTTAGATAAGCGAATCAGGGAGTTAAAACAAGAATCCATTAAATTGACGTGGAAAAATATGTATTTACAGGATGCTGTTGAAAATATCCATAACAAACACTCTTAAAGCACGAAAAAAGCACCTTCAGAAGATTGGTTTCTTCCGTTAGTGCTTTCTTTTTATCTTACAGCCTCATAATGTGACCACATACGAGCAATCTTTATTGTTCCTTCATATTCTACTCCATCAATGACAACTGGTTCATTATATACCTGATAAACCAATCTATGCTGTATATTAATCCTTCTGGAATAATATCCATGTAGATTTCCAACTAATCCTTCGTATGGTGGTGGATTTTGGAAAGGATTTTCCGCTATAATATTCAACAAACTTTTTGCTTTTAAATCAAGTCCTGCCCCTTTTAGCAGCTTCTTATCTTTGTCAGCCTGCTTACTAAATCTGATTATATACATTTACCACTCCTCATCCGGATTATATACCGAACATTCTTCCATTGGCTCTCTTCCTGCTTCAATAATACTTTCTGCCATACCTGGTATAGAATTCAAATATAATGTTTCCTGAATAGCATTCCAATCGTCCTCTGATATGAGGACACCATTTTTTCCACGATTATTCGTGATTGTAATAGGCTGGCTGCTATTATTAACATCAGATAGTATTTGATATATATTTTCTCTTGCCTTTGTTACGCTGATTGCAGTCATGGCATCATCTCCCTTCCATTATATTGTACCGTACGTCTTAACGTACGTCAATGCTGTTTCTGCTATTAATAATAGTATGAAAATAATTTTCAACTATTCGTAAATGTTGATTAACATAAAAGAAATAGCATCCCTACCGCCTAAAGTGTGGATGCTATCTACCATATTTCTCTTTTCTATAAGAAGCTAATTCCGCACCATAATCTGTAACAGTTCCTTTCCTGCGTAACTGCTCTAATCTTGCAAATGCTTCTTTCCTTTCTGATTGATTATCATTATACAAACCATTCACGCCTTGCATGATCTGCAAATTGTGAATATGGATTCAGTGGTTGACTTTTCGGTTACTGAATACGGCTTGCAACTGTATTTCGAGAATGGAACAGACTACTACATGGAATGGTAGCAATACAGTCAACAGATATTTAATGTCTGCTCATTAATTAAGCAGTACTACACAATCGAATAATCTGCCCTCGGTATAATTGATGAAAATTCTCTTTCTGCCTTAAACAAGAAAACTATCCTTTGCCTGTCTTCTATTCCTTTTTATCCGGTATCTGATTATCCAATTTTTCATATAATGACATAAATTCAGAAACGGCTGTAGCCTTATTAGAACTATATCCGCTATAATTTCCAGATGGATTAACAGCCAACTCTGTCAGCGTATTATATGCATCATATAAGTCTGAAACAGTATCATAGCATTTTTCGAGTCCCTCAGGCACAGTTTGCAAATCTTTTATTAGCTGCTTAACCGTTTTTTGATTTTCCTCTATACTTTTTCTTGTCTTTGAAGTATCTTCATCTAAATACAGATTAAAAAGGGCATCATTAAAGTCATCATAAAAAACTCCTTTTCCATTATCTTTTCTGGTGAATTGATCTGTTTCACTATCTTTTTCCTTATAAATGGAATTCCCCCATACCCTTAAAGTTAGATTACATAGTGATTCAGCATCGCTCCCTCCAGCAAGCATACAAATTTGAGCAAAAGTCAAATTATCTATATAGGTATTGTAAGCTTCTACATGCTCTCGTTCTGTTTTTTTATCAGAATAAATTTTATAACCACCACAACCAACTGCGCACAAAACAAGTATGATAGCCGCCACTACAATAATATTTTTTGTCTTCTTTGTTACTTTTACACCAGCAACTTCTACTTGTTGTAATGCCGCAACTTTTTCTATCTCCCTTTCAACCGGACAACCACAATGTGGACATTCTGTAGCACCACTGGGAACTTCTCTACCACAATCAACGCATATTCCCTCTTGGGGTTGATCCTCTACGAACAATTTCCCACAATGCACACATTTTTTAGCTTTTCTTGAGATTTCCATCCCACATTCAGGACACTTAACCAGATTACTCTTTGGAACATTTTCTACTTCTTCCTCAAAATCTTTTAATTTCCCTCTATTCAAAGAACCGCAAGAGCATTTCCAGACAATGGTTTCGTTGCCATCGTCTAAGCCATTCTTACATACCGGACATTTAAGAAAAGTTTGCTCAGAATTTTCTTTTTTCTTCATCAATACATTATGTAATTGTGTTTTTGATGTCTTAAATGTTTTTCCGCAAGAATTGCACTTCCATCCCATTACATCATTTTCGCTTGGAACGCCGTTACATTTACTGCATTTTATCATCAGAATATTCCCCTTTTGCATTTTCAGTATTATATGCTAAATGCCATCTTTTATATTATTTTATTTTCCTCCAAATTACAAGTACGATAGATGAATCAAAATATTATTCGAAAATAATAAAGCATATCAAGTTTTTAACCTGATATGCTCTTAGAACCTTCAGGCCTTCCCACTAAATATAGACTCTCACCTCAATTTCTCGGCACGCAAAACCAGCTTTTAACCTACGTTTGTCCTCTGTAAATCGTACACTTCTCGCCACATTTTAGGTGGTCATGTATGCCGAGCCGGGTACCCAGCCGCCGGT
>CAMWWS010000421.1 GCA_947178085.1 uncultured Lachnospiraceae bacterium
ATGCAGGGACCGTTTACCGAAGAAATGAATGAGGCAATCATCCGCCAATATGAAATATCATGTCTGGTAACAAAAGAAAGCGGCGTTCCCGGTGGTTATCAGGAAAAAATAAACGCTGCAAAAAATACAGGAGTAAAGGTATTTGTAATAGGCTGTTCCGAAGAGAGCGAAGGATATTCTTTTCCTGAAATATGCAGAAAACTCGAAGATATGATAGGAGAAAAAATTCAAACAAAATATAAGATAAAAGGAAATATGGAAATTATTCTGGCAGGCATTGGTATGGGACATGCAAACTGCCTGACGAAAGAAGTAGAGAGAGCAATTGACAAAGCGGACATTTTATTAGGTGCGGAGAGAATGCTTAAGACTGTCAGCTCTAATGCGGAAAAACAACCTTTTTATCAGGCAGAACAGGTCATTCCTTACCTGCATGATATTCAGAGTGAAAATTTATTTATGGAAAATAAAAATGTTGTGATTCTCTTTTCAGGGGATAGTGGATTTTATAGTGGCTGTCAGTCTCTATATTCGGCGCTTAAAAAAGAAGTTACAGAAGGAGGCTTAAATGCATCTTTGCGTATTCTTCCGGGCATTTCTTCTGTGGCTTATCTGGCATCATGCATCGGAGAAAGCTATCACGATGCGGAAATTTACAGCATACATGGGAAAAAATTATGCAACCTTGCAAACCGGATTAAAAGCAACCCAAAAACATTTCTGATTACCTCCGGTGTAGAAGATATAAACCGATTGGGAAAATTATTGACAGACGCAGGATTGTCGGAATGTGAAATAGTAACGGGGTATCAGTTATCCTATGAGGAACAGCGGGTAGAAAAGCATACTCCATTAGAATGCAGAGAATTGGACGAAGAAGGCTTATACACATGTTTTGTCAAAAATCCGTATGCAATACAAAGAAGATTGACACATGGTATTGCAGACGGACAGTTTATCAGGGACAGGGTTCCTATGACAAAAGAAGAAATTCGAGAGGTTAGTATCTGTAAGCTGCGATTAAAAAATGGGGCGGTAGTCTATGACATTGGCAGCGGCACCGGTTCTATTTCTATAGAAATAGCGGGCATTTCTGACGATATACAGGTGTATGCTGTGGAACAGAATCGTGAAGCAGTTTCTTTAATTGAAGAAAATAAAAAGAAGTTTGAACTGCAAAATGTAACAGTGATAGAGTCGAGGGCCCCGGAGGGATTAGCCGGGCTTCCGATGGCTACACACGCATTTATAGGAGGGAGCGGTGGTAGATTAAAGGAAATACTTTTGTCACTCCGGCAGATTAATCCAAATATGAGGGTTGTGGTAAATGCTGTCAGTATGGAGACAATCTGTGAAATGAGAGAGATTTTATCAATGAATGATATGATAAAAGAGGAAGAGGTTGTACAACTACAGGTAAGCAGAGCAAAAAAAGCAGGAAGTCATTATTTGATGCAGTCCGAGAATCCGGTTTGGATTTGCGCATTTGATTTCTGTGACGATGAGCCCGAAAGAAAGGCGTGATATTTGCATGAAAATAAAAAGAGTTATGATTGCGGCTCCTAAAAGCGGAAGCGGAAAAACAGTAGTCACCTGCGCCTTGCTTCAGGCACTAAAGGATTGCGGTTTGAAAGTAATTTCCTATAAATGCGGACCGGATTATATTGATCCGATGTTCCATGAAAAAGTAATAGATGTTCCTTCGAAAAATCTGGACACTTTCTTTACAGATGGAGAAACGACAAGAAAACTTTTTATAGATAGTGAAAAAAAAACAGACTTCGCAGTTTTTGAGGGTGTTATGGGACTATATGACGGTTTAGGTGGAGTCAAGGAAGATGGCTCTTCCTATCATCTTGCGGAAGTAACAAAAACTCCGATTGTGCTTGTTGTTGATGCGAAGGGGATGGGGCGCTCTGTTATACCATTGATATCAGGATTTCTTAATTATGATAGGAAACATCTGATACAAGGCATCATACTAAACAGAATGTCAAAAGGATACTATGAAACATTAAAACCATTGATAGAGGAAGAACTCAAAATTCCGTTGATAGGCTTTTTACCGGAAAAGGAAGAATTACATATTGAGAGCAGGCACTTGGGACTTTTTCTTCCGGATGAAGTAAGTAATATAAAAGAAAAGCTTCAGGTAGCTTCAGAATTATTCTCAAAAACCGTTTTTATAGAGTGTATCAAAGAAATAGCTGAAAGCGCGGAGGAACTGGAATTGGATGAAACTTTGATTGACCGATGCGGATGCATAAGTCGTGAGAAGGCAACCAGTGACTTAATGGGTGGAGTTGCTGTCAGGGATAGTCGTCCAACGATTGCAGTGGCAAAAGATGAAGCTTTTTGCTTCTATTATGCGGATAATATTCGTTTATTAGAGGAATATGGTGCAAAGATAATATATTTTTCTCCATTACGGGATGAAAAACTGCCGGAAGGATGTCATGCTCTGCTATTCGGGGGAGGATATCCGGAGCTGTATGCAGAGCAGCTTAGCTTAAATACTAAAATGCGCGAGGCAGTCAGAAATGCAGTGGAAAATGGAATGCCTATCGTGGCAGAGTGCGGCGGTTTTATGTATTTACATACTTTCTTGAAAGATAAAGAAGGTCTTTACTATGATATGGCAGGGGTTATTCCGGCAACCTGCTTTTACACCGGAAAACTGGTTCGTTTCGGTTACATAGAACTTCGGGAAAAGCAAAAACATTTTCTGCTAAATGGTGAGGGCATAAAAGGGCATGAGTTTCATTATTATGACAGCACATATAATGGAACGGATGTAATGGCGGTCAAGCCGGTGA
>CAMWWS010000422.1 GCA_947178085.1 uncultured Lachnospiraceae bacterium
GGCTCAGAATATGGGCAAATGGAGGATGAAAAATGGTAAGTGAAACTTATGTAGAATGTCTTGTCGCAAAGAAACCGTCTTTTGTATTGCGTTTGCTCAAAGCCCTGCTTATTATGTTTGCGGTATGCTTCTTTCTGCTTGGAATGATTTCCACGCTTTCTATTGCGGGATTAATAATAGCAATTGTGCTTGGCGTGGGCGCCTATTTTGCACATATGTATGCAGACATTGAATATGAGTACCTGTATCTGGATAAGGAAATCAGCATTGATAAGGTAATGGCTAAGAGCAAGAGAAAGAGAATTGCTACTTATGGTGTAGAGCGTATGGAGATTCTTGCACCGGTGAAATCCTATCATCTGGATTCGTACAGGAATCGTGAAATGAAGGCTGTGGATTACAGCTCCGGAGTTGTAGAACAGCCGGATAAGAGATATATGATGGTTTATGAGGGGAATACGAAGATTTTCCTCGAACCGAGCGCGGATATGATTAAGGCGATTCAAATGGTGGCGCCGCGTAAAGTATTTACAGATTAATGAATGGCAATAGAAAGTCTGATAAGTATACTTTCTATTGTAAATGAGAAGTATACTGTCAGTTATATAGCTGGCAGTACTTTTATATACAAATAAATAATAAAAAACAGGAGGAGAAAAAATGGGTCAGATTATTGGAGAAGGAATTACTTTTGATGATGTGCTTTTGGTACCGAGTTATTCTCAGGTTATTCCGAATCAGGTGGATTTAACAACATGGCTTACTAAAAAAATTAAACTGAACATTCCTATGATGAGTGCCGGTATGGATACGGTGACTGAGCACAGGATGGCAATCGCGATGGCTAGACAGGGCGGAATCGGCATTATACATAAGAATATGTCGATTGAAGCACAGGCAGAAGAAGTTGATAAAGTAAAACGCTCCGAAAATGGTGTTATTACTGACCCTTTCTCATTGACTCCGAATCATACCTTGGCGGATGCAGATGCCTTGATGGCAAAATTCAGAATCTCCGGAGTACCTATTACGGAAGGCAGGAAGCTGGTAGGTATCATCACAAACCGTGATTTGAAATTCGAAAAAGATTTCACCAAAAAAATTAAAGAATCCATGACTTCTGAAGGGCTGATAACCGCTAAAGAAGGCATTACCCTGGAGGATGCTAAGCAGATACTGGCACGCGCCAGAAAAGAGAAACTTCCTATCGTAGATGATGATTATAATCTGGTAGGTCTGATTACGATTAAGGATATTGAAAAAACAATAAAATACCCGCTTTCAGCAAAGGACGAGCAGGGAAGGCTTTTGTGCGGTGCAGGAGTAGGTATTACGGCGAATGTATTGGACAGAGTCGGAGCTTTAATCGATGCAAAAGTCGATGTTATTGTATTGGACTCTGCGCATGGCCATTCAGAGAATGTGCTTAAATGCTTAAGAATGATTAAGGAAAAATATCCTGAGATTCAGGTTATCGCAGGAAATGTAGCTACAGGAGAAGCTACTAAAGCGTTGATTGATGCAGGAGCGGATGCAGTAAAGGTCGGAATCGGCCCCGGCTCTATCTGTACTACCCGCGTGGTAGCAGGTATCGGCGTACCGCAGATTACTGCGATTATGGACTGCTATGAAGTGGCAAAGGATTATGGAATTCCGATAATTGCAGACGGCGGTATTAAGTATTCCGGCGATATGCCCAAGGCTATTGCAGCAGGCGGAAGCGTGTGCATGATGGGCAGCATGTTCGCGGGCTGTGATGAAAGTCCGGGAACTTTTGAATTATATCAGGGAAGAAAATATAAGGTATATCGTGGCATGGGTTCCATTGCAGCGATGGAAAACGGAAGCAAAGACAGATATTTCCAGACAGACGCACGCAAGCTGGTTCCGGAAGGAGTAGAAGGTCGTGTTGCATATAAGGGAACCGTAGAAGATACGGTATTCCAGCTGATGGGCGGAATCCGCTCCGGTATGGGATATTGCGGAACCAAGACGATAGAAGAACTGAAACAGAACGGTAAATTTGTCAAAATTTCTGCCGCAGCTTTGAAAGAAAGTCATCCGCATGACATTCATATCACCAAGGAAGCGCCGAACTACAGCGTGGACGAGTAAATGAAAGGAGTATGGGTATTAATATGGATAAATTATCATTAGCGCAGGAATTATCGTCAAATACATATCCGGGCCGGGGTATCGTAATCGGGAAATCCGCAGATGGAAAATATGCGGTAACCGCGTATTTTATCATGGGAAGGAGTACTAATAGCAGAAACCGGGTTTTTGTAGTAGATGGAGAAGGAATCCGTACACAGGCATACGACCCTACTAAGCTGGAAGACCCAAGCCTTGTAATATATGCGCCGGTAAGGGTGTTGGGCAATAAAACAATAGTAACTAACGGTGATCAGACTGATACGATTTATGAAATGATGGACAAGCAGCAGACCTTTGAACAGTCGCTTCGGACCAGAACTTATGAGCCTGATGGTCCCAACTATACGCCTCGTATTTCAGGAATAATGCATATAGAAAACGGCAGCTATAACTATGCAATGTCTATTCTGAAAAGCAATAACGGCAATCCTGATGCATGCAACCGTTATACCTTCGCTTATGAGAATCCGGTTGCAGGAGAGGGGCATTTTATACATACCTATATGGGTGATGGTAATCCATTGCCGAGTTTCGAGGGAGAGCCGACATGGGTTGGCATAGAGGGTGACATTGACTCGTTCACTAAGATGATATGGGATAATCTGAATGAGGAAAATAAGGTGTCGCTGTTTGTAAGGTATATTGATATTGAAAG
>CAMWWS010000423.1 GCA_947178085.1 uncultured Lachnospiraceae bacterium
TTTTTATAAAGTGCATTTTCTGACATACATAAACATAATATATAAAAAGTATTGTTAGGATAAATTTGCCGGTTGAGAAGGGAGAATAGATATTAATTAATGAATAGAAATCTGAAAAGCAGAGACATAAAAAATTTAATGAAATTGCTATGTATTCTGGCTGGAATGGCAATTCTTTTTATGATTTGGCTGAACAGTCTGGAGATAAAAAAGGAAATACCGCAGGGAGAGGGAATAAGCATAGAAGATGTACGTATTTTGATGCAGGCATTGGGAGTATCGATAGAATTTGGAGAAAACGAGAATGGGGTGAAAACGGCATCGGAAAGTACGGACGCAGAACAGAATGAACTTACATACGGACAGTATAGAAGCATATATGAACGAATTGGCGGCTCGGAAATGGATATTCCCGAGTTTGCAGAAAAATATGAGGACTCTTACATATTTATAAAGGAAGATTGGTATGAAGCATATAAGTTCATGCTGGCATACTTTGACACGGATTCTTCTATATGGAAGACAACTGTGTTTATTATAAAAGTAGATGAGCAGAATAGGAAGCTGTATACCCAGAACGGTGAATATGAATATTTGTCTTCGTCTTTTAAGGATGCAGCATTTTCTAAGGAGGAGGTTTATGTTAAAGGAGAACAGCTCCTTACCTGTACACGTGTGCTGCCCGAAGAAACAATTCTGGAAAATGTCTGGGTCATGGAGATAAATAACGGAAATCAAGGTGCTGACAGTGGAAAAGGAATACTAATGGAATGTTTTTATCATCAAATTGCTTTTACCGTACCGTCAGATTCGGATGTAGCCGGAGCGGCATCAAGAGAGAGCGTTGCGGATTTAACGTTTGGGAATGGCAGACTGATCAGACAACAGCAGAAACCGGATAAAATCCGCGGCAAACTGTTAAGTGTATCTGATGGCTCAATAGAAATAGAAGGATATGGTACATATGAAACAGAAGATAAGCTGGAGGTATATAAGTTATGCGGTACGCTGGAGGCACTGAAAAAATCAGATTTGATGATTGGATATGACTATACGGATTTTGTCATATGGAATAATAAAATCTGCGCAGCCCTTGTTTCAAGAGAAGGTGAGACTGACCAAATCCGTGTGCTGCTTAAAAATACCGGAAACGGCAGTTACTATTATGACGAGGCGGTTGTCACAGTAGATGGACAGCAGACCAGAATAAAAGCAGATGAAATGAAAGAAGGTGAAAGAATTTCGTTTCAGAGCGCGGCACTGACCGATATGGTCAAATTAGATATGGAGGGCGTAGTTAAGGAAAACAATCAATACAGAGGAAGCCTGGAATTCTATAAGACAGCTCAGGGAATGGCAATTATAAATGAGCTGCCGTTAGAAGAATATTTATATGCCGTGGTGCCGAGTGAAATGCCGTCATATTATCCTATAGAGGCGTTAAAGGCACAGGCGGTATGTGCCAGAACCTATGCGGCCAGATTTATACTGCATGCCGGGCTGCCTGCATTTGGCGCACATCTGGATGATACAACATCCTATCAGGTATATCATAATATTGCAGAGAATTCAGCAACGACTACTGCGGTAAAGGAAACGAGCGGAATGGTGTTGTATCATCAGGGTGAACTTGCAGAGAATTATTATTATTCAACCTCATGCGGTTATGGTACGGATACTAAAATATGGAAAACGGGAAATGGACAGGCGATAGATTATATTCAGGCAGTAAAGCTTGCACCGGGTGAAGATAGTCAGAATACGCAGAATGCAGAAGAGATGGAGCAGGAAGAGAATTTTTATAAGTACATTTGCAGTGTAGACGAAACTGATTTTGAAAGTAATGAGCCGTGGTACAGATGGCAGTATGAAGTGAGTAATATTGATACAGCGGCGCTGCTAGAAAGGATTAAAGAACGATATAATGCTAATGCCTCACTGATTCTTGTACAAAAAGGTAAAGAGGGAGAGTACTATTATGTATCGGAGGAAATAAATGATATTGGAAACCTTGAGGATATTTGTATCAGCAAAAGAGGCGTAGGCGGCATAGCTGATGAAATGATTATAACAGGAAGCAAAGCAGTCATAAAAGTAATTTCAGAATATAATATCCGGCGTATTTTATGCAATGGAGAAAGTAAGGTGATAAGGCAGGACGGAAGCAGTGTAGGGGCAGGGACGCTTCTGCCAAGTGCTTTTTTAATAATAGAGGCTGACAAAAAGGGTGAAGATATGGTAGGATATACTCTGGTTGGAGGCGGCTATGGACATGGCGTAGGTATGTCGCAGAATTGTGCTAAAGAAATGGGAAATCAAGGATATGATTATAAGGAAATACTTGAGAGTTTCTTTTCGGACTGCGAGGTAAAGAGTTGAATGGCTTGCGATATGCAGGGGTGTTAGAATGAAAACAATAGTCAGATTATATTATATTTACAGAGATTTTTCCAAACAGATGACACGCAAAAATATAAGCGCGTTTGCGGCAAGCTCCGCATTCTTTCTGTTTTTGTCATTGGTTCCTTTATTAATGGCATTGTGCGCGATTTTACCGTTTACAACATTGACTGCGGAAAATCTGATTACAGCTGTCATGAGGGTTTTACCCAATGCCATAGACGATTTCGTGGTAAAAGTGGTATATGATGTATATTCTAAATCTACCGGAACTATTACAATATTTGCCATCGTAGCCATATGGTCGGCTGCAAAAGCGATGCTTGCGCTGATACGTGGACTCAATGAAGTGAACGATATAGAAGAGAGGCGAAACTATCTGCTGCTTCGTCTGGTTGCCTGCTTTTAT
>CAMWWS010000424.1 GCA_947178085.1 uncultured Lachnospiraceae bacterium
TGCGATAAAAATAATAAATCAGCGTTAAGATTGCCGCTGCCGCCACAAAAAGACCTGCAGAAAATGACCAAAAACACATCAGACCAATGCATACCGCACTTTGTATAAATAACGAGCCTTTCACGATTTTTTTATGGGAACTGTCTGCAAAGGTATAAAGCATACCATCCTTTTTTGCCAGCGGAAAGGATACGGCACTAATACCGCATAAACAGCGCGACAGGAAAAAACCGCCGCATACTGTTTTTAACAGTGCCATATTTTCTATCTCTGAAAATGCTCCTAAAAAGACCAGTCCATAGACAATAAGCATAATAACTGCGAAAGCCCCAATATGGGAGTCCTTTAGAATTTCCAATTTTCTTTCTTTGGGACTGTAAGAATGTATGGCATCCATTGTATCCATAAAACCATCTACATGAAATCCGCCTGTAATAAAAATCGGAACAGCCATTGCAACTGCAATCCTGCACAACTCCCCTATATGATAAACGCTGCACAAATAGTTCCAGAAATAAATACAACCGCCAATCAGTGCCCCAATCCATGGAAAGAAACAAAAAACATATTTCATATCATCTTCCTTCCACTCAAACCCCGGAACCGGAATTCTGGAATACATGGATACTGCTATAAAAAAAGATTTTATTACCTGCATTTTTCGTTCCCTTTCATGTAGTTCGTTTTTCATTTTCACTATCATTTTATAATTACCGGAATCCCTGCTGTCACTTCCACTACCCTGTCTGCCAATACCGCAATTTTGTTGTTTATCATTCCCATTGCATGAATGTATTCTGTTGTTGTCTCGTCATAGGTAATTCCGTCTTCAAAAACATTGTTGCTTACCACAACGAAATGAGCTGTTTGTTCCTTTAGCTGCTTTATACCATATATGACATCTTCCATAACCTGCATTTTTGTCTTAATTTTCTCTCCTGAAAACATTTCATTTGCCGTCAGGTTAGAAATACACTCCAACAAAACAGTACGGTCCCCCGTTTCCATTTTTTCCAATGCACAGGAAATCCCTGTCGGCTGTTCAATCGTGAGAAATCCTTTGCCTTTTCTTAGATTCCTGTGTCTGTCAACCTTTCTTCGCCCTTCCTCGTCAAAAACCTGCATCGTTGCAAGATAGTATTTTTTCATGGTGATTTCCCCTACACTTTCCTGCGCAAGAGAAACAGCCGTCTCTTCCGCATAAGAGGACTTGCCGCTTCCACTTCCTCCAACAACCAAAACCATCATATTTATGAATACCTTTCATATTGTTCCATTTTAATATCCGAAAACAGAGTTCTTTTATTATAAACACACAATGCCATATTCAATAACGAAAACATCATCACGGCTCCCGTTCCTTCGCCCAATGCCATTCTGCCGTCTATCACAGGCTCTAACTTAAGTTCCTTCATAAGTTTCTCCACTGCCGGCTCTTTACCCTTATGCGACGGAATCAGATACCGTATTGTTCCCTGAACAATTCTTTCTGAGAGCAGTGCTGCTACCATACTAATCACACCATCAAGCACTATCGGTATATGAAAAACGCCACCTCCAATGCAGACTCCCGCAAGTCCGGCAATATCCAATCCTCCGACTGTTTCCAATACGGTGAGAGGCTCCGCTTCATAGAGTTTATACTTTTTGACTGCCTCTGTGATGACCTGCATTTTACGCTGCAATTTTTCATCACTAAGTCCTGCACCCCTCCCGGTTACTTCATCTGTTTTGCATCTTAACAATGCAGCTGCAACCGCACTGCTCGTTGTAGTATTTCCAATCCCCATCTCCCCGGTTGCAAGAATTTGATACCCCTTCCTTTTGCACTCTTCCACAATTTCTATACCGGTAAAAATTGCCCTGACAGTTTCTTCTCTCGTCATTGCCGGTTCTTTACTGAAATTTCCGGTGCCGCAGCGGATTTTTCTGTTAATCACTCCTTCAATAGGCTCTTTTCCATTGATTCCAATATCTACGGGAATCGTGTCCGCACCTGCCTCCACCGCCATTTTCCCTACGGATGACGCACCCTTTCCCATCTGCGCTGCTACTGCCGCTGTGACTTCCTGACCGGACTGGCTGATGCCTTCCTCTACTATTCCATTATCTGCGCACATGACGATGACAGCTTTTTTTGATATATCAATTTCGTCCGTTCCCAAAATCGCGCCTATCCGTGCAGTGATAGTTTCAAATCTGCCCATCCCGTCGAGAGGCTTGGCTATGGAATCCCAATTTCTTAATATCTTTTTGTATATTTTATGGTCTGGTTCTTCCACTTTCAGTTTATTCAAAGTTTCCTCTGTACGATTATCTAATATGTGCCTCCCTGAGCATTCCATATATTTCCTCCATATTCAGATACTCCGATAATATATCTGCCAGCGTATCATATTGTTTCTCTTTGAAATCTTTATAATCAATGCATGATTTGGATTCAACGGATAATCCCTTATTCTCGGATAGCGCCGTCACAAGAGCGGTTGCAATCGCTGCCTTATCAAATATGCCATGTACATACGTTCCAGATACATTCTTATTTCTTCCGAGCACAAACGCTTCTTCAGTGCCGGATATCTCAAATTCATTCGAAGAATGCCCGTTTTTCACACTTTCCCCCATATGTATCTCATATCCGTCAAATTCAAGTCCCGATAGTATTGAAAAAAAGCCTTCCATTTCGTTTACTGTACCATTTACCTGACGGCGCACTTTTTCACGTTTAAGCGTTGTTATGACAGGTAATAATCCCATCCCTTTCATGGTTCCGCCATTTTCCATTCCTTCCGGATCGGAAA
>CAMWWS010000425.1 GCA_947178085.1 uncultured Lachnospiraceae bacterium
GTATTATATGCGGTACTGTATTTCAGGCATTGGGCTGTGCCGTATACAGTATGTTTGTATCGATAGCAAGACAGCTGGTGGTGCTGCTGCCGGCAGCTTATCTGTTGTCTTTATCAGGAAATCTGGATTATGTATGGTGGGCGTTCCCGATTGCAGAGCTGATGTCGCTGTGTATGACGATAATTTTCCTGTTCAGAGTCAACAAGAAAATCATCAGTCGTATTGGATTGACATAAAAAGCTCTAAGTGTTATGATACATAGCGGGCTTGTTCTTTGATTCATGAGAATTAATAAGAATAAAAAACCCGTATATAAGCGGATATGGCGGAATTGGCAGACGCGCCAGATTTAGGTTCTGGTGTCCATGACGTGCAGGTTCAAGTCCTGTTATCCGCAGTAAAATATTGAAAAGCGTAGACACAGGACTTGAACCTTGTGCAACGTCCTGTTATCCGCAGTAAAAATATTGAAAAGTGTAGTTTTTCGAAAGATGTCGATTGATTTGAACTGGTCGATGTCTTTTGTGTTTTATGACATAGGACCGGGGTGAAACAATGGATATAAAACATTTTTACATAGAAAAGGGACAAGGGGAACCACTTATATTGCTTCATGGCAATGGAGAAAGCTGCGATTATTTTAAAAATCAGATAGATGAATTTTCAAGGATGTATCATGTGTACGCGCTTGATACAAGAGGTCACGGGAAAACTCCGAGAGGTAATGCTCCTTTTACAATACGACAGTTTGCAGAGGATTTGTTGGATTTTATGGATGAACGAAAAATCAATAAAGCGCATTTGCTGGGGTTTTCTGACGGCGGGAATATAGCTTTGGTCTTTGCACTGCGTCACCCGGAACGTGTCAATAAGCTGATATTAAATGGTGCGAATCTTAATGCCAAAGGAATAAAGCCGGCAACGCAGATTCCTATTGAAATAGGATACCGAATCGCCATGGCATTTTCGGAAAAAAGCGATAGCGCGAGGTTGAATGCAGAGATGCTTGGACTCATGGTCAATGACCCAAATGTGTCCACAGAGGAGCTTGCCGGAATAAAAGCCAGGACGCTGGTGATTGCCGGGACGAGGGATATGGTTAAAGAGAAGCATACAAGACTGATTGCAGAAAGCATTCCGGGAGCGGAACTCGCATTTATTAAGGGGAACCATTTTATTGCCGATAAAAATGCAGTAGATTTTAACAGAAGAGTATTGGAATTTTTAAACTAGAAGCAGAAGTTTTTGAGTAAGATGCAAAATGGGACCTGAGAATTTTCAAGTCCCGTTTTTTCTGTTATTTTATCAATTCCCGATACCTCTCATCATCCTTGAGAAAGCCGTAAGTCTCTTCATCGCGAAAATACGTCAATATCTTTTCTTTTAAATCTGCCGCAAATTCTTCGCTGGGCGCTTGATAATTCATATGCTCATATAAAGGTGATTTTCTGAAATCGGCAATTGCATCAACGCTTGCCAATATTTCCTCCATTGTTTTAATGGCTGCATCTGTATCTTTCACAGCGGTTTCAAACTCCAACTTACATGTAAGCTCGTGGTAGCCGCCCATATCAAAAACATTTGCTAATTCCTGCTGCTTATCAATAAGCATATGAGCCTTTGGGAGATTATTCTCCTGCATTGCAAGCATATAGATATTATGAAGCGCTGCGCTTACCATCGTGTAGTAAGAAAATAATAATTCTTCAAATGCCTTATACGCTTCGTTTATACGTCCGGTATTGCTGTAAATCTGCGCCTGCTTAAATTTTCGTTCGGGATTCTGCAAAGAAAAATAAGACAGGTATTCTTCAGCTTTATCGTACTGCTCTTTTCTTGAGTAAAATCCAAACAGTGAGTCAGCAGCACGATTTCTTGTAATTTCATTTTCACTTTCCAAAGCACGGGTATACCAATTTACTATATAGTCATCATAGCTTTCGGAATCAGGAATATCATCTGTTAAACGTTTGGCATCGAGTAAGACTGCGATTTGCCATATTAAATCCTTACAGTTTGGATACTGCTCAATTATCTTTTTTGACCATTGGAATGCTTCATCATAAGGTTTGTTTTTTAGTTGTTCTGATGTTTCATAAATAAAATGAGTAATTTCTTCCGGAGTAAGCTCATCCTGAAAAGACAGAAGTGTATCAAGACTGATTTCTAAAAGTCTGGCTATCGGCGCTAATATCATAATATCCGGCATTGAATTTCCGTTTTCCCACTTATTAACAGCCGGAGCAGTTACGCCAAGGCGGTTTGCCATTTCTTCCTGTGTCATATTGCGTTCTTTTCTATATTTTCTAATTATTTCACCTATCTGCATAGTGTAAGCCTCCTATGATTTTTAATATAATAACATCGGCCTATGTTATATTATAAATCATAGCAATGGGATTTAGCATTTACAAGTGAATAAAAGTTAAGTATTACTATAAAAAATTAACTGTCGCTCATTATCTGTTTCTGTCGGCGTGCTGCCGCATCAATCCTCCGCATCTGTAGGGTATTCTACAATGGTGTATTCATATGCATTTATAATAGTAGTTTTTCTGAATTTGTCTTTTCTCTTAAAACTTCGGCTGTAATTGGAGTGTACATGCCCGTGAAAGAAAAATTTGGGCTCGTATTTTTCCATCAGGGTCCGGAAAACCTCAAATCCGCGATGCGGGAGATCATCCAAATCGTTGATATCGTATGCGGGAGCGTGCGCGACAAGAATGTCGAAACCTTTGTTCCACCATAACTTAAACATCATTTTTTTCACACGCTGCCGCATTCTCTGCTCAGA
>CAMWWS010000426.1 GCA_947178085.1 uncultured Lachnospiraceae bacterium
TAGTACACCGGAAGGAATACCCCCAAATCCCTCCAAAAGTGGAATACAGCCTTACAGAGCGTGGGAAATCCCTGATCCCTATATTAGATGGGATGTGTGAATGGGGATACCAGAACAGAATATGATCCCATATTATCGTATGCTTCCAAAAAAGTGGCTTTATTTTTCTGAGAATAATCGGGATACCACAAACCAGTAATATTGCTATCGTTAAAAAATGCGCCCAAAGACCTTTTATCAGTTTAACGCAACCACCACGGACAACTAAATTTGTTATTTTTTGTTTCGATAAAAGGCGGTACTGACAAGGGCAAATACCATCGGAGCAACAGCATACCCTGGTCGTCCTGCCACTCCACGTCTATGTCCGCAGCCAGTACACCGCTCCGCACTTCCCGCATATTACTTTGCAGATGAATGGTCGCACGTCCGTGTGCATACTCCATAGCGTAATCATACACCAATTCCGTACCGCCATACGAAATAACAATTTTAGGCAATAAATAAAAGTCAAAATGCCAGCTCGATTGTTGTCAAAAAGATAACATTTGTAGCAGCATTGCCAAGCGGCCCGATTTTATTTCCGATAAATATCTGATCCTCAATGTTGTATAGAGTATTGATGATTGTAATCAGAGCGCATGGAATTCCGTATTCCCAGACCATTTTCCTGATATTCCCTATCAATAATCCCTGTTCATCTGTACCAACATTGTCCATCTTTATCACCCCTCCAGAACCGCTAATTCTTTTTTCTCAATTATTCCAAGAAAAACAACTGCCAAAATCATATCAATCACTTCCGCAACAAAAAAGCTCCACCATATCCCGGTAATGCCCATCAGGTTTCCAAGAAACACTGCCAAAGGCAAAAGCAAAAGCACCTGTCTTCCGGCTGAGACAACAAGACTTGATACACCTCTTGAAAAGCCTTGCAGGGCATAACTGACCATAACGGTAACACCGCCAAAAGTAAAGGTCAGACCGAGTATCCTCAAAGCTGTAACACCTAGCAAATACATTTCCTCAGAAGGAGAAAACGCACCGATCAGCTGCGCCGGAAACAGTTCCATAATGAGAGTTCCTACAGCACCGATCATAGCGGAAAAAATTCCGCAGATTCTGATTGCTATCCTAATTCTGTCGCCTTTTTTCGCACCATAATTATATGCTACGATTGGGATTAACGCATTATTTAGTCCAAATACAGCCATGTAGACAAAAGTCTGTAACTTAAAGTATGCGCCAAATACCGCTGTTGCAGTTGTCGAATACGCAAGCAGCAGTTTATTTACGCCAAAGCACATCACACTGGACATGGACTGCATAATCATTGTAGGAATTCCAACCGCACAGATTGTACTGATATAGCTAAAATCCAAATGAAACTTTCCCGGGCTAAGTTCAATATCTTTGTTCCTCAGAATATTAAACACAACTCCCAAAATCATAGAAACGATCTGTGCAAAAACAGTTGCAATGGCAGCACCTTTTGTTCCCATAGCAGGAAGTCCAAAATAGCCAAAAATAAGTATCGGATCAAGAATTATATTGACCGCAGCACCTGTGATCTGCATGGCCATTGTATAAGTAGTTCTACCTGTCGATTGCAGCAGTTTTTCAAAAATCATCTGGAACATCTGACCAAAGCTGAAGATACACACAATAGTCAGATAGTCACATCCCATTGATACGATATTCTCAGCGTCTGTCTGGACGGTATAAAATGTATGCACTCCAAATATCCCAAAAAGGAGTATCAAAATATAAAACACTGCACCTAAAACGATTCCATGCATGGCTGTCTGGTTTGCTTCTTCAAACTTCTTTTCTCCAAGATAGCGGGATAACAGCGAATTAACTCCCACTCCAATACCTGTGCCGATTGCAATGATGATATTCTGTATTGGAAACGCAAGGGAAACCGCAGACAGCGCATCCTCACTGAACCTGCTGACAAACAGACTGTCAACCACATTGTATAGCGCACCAATCAGCATTGATAAAATCATCGGCAGCGCCATATTAAAAATCAATTTTTTCACCGGCATTACGCCCATCTTGTTTTCTTCCATAATTTTCTTCCTTTCTTAATTAAGTAGTGTACTACCTATATATTTTTTAATATGCACAAGCAAATACGATTTGCTTGTGCCACTTACAAAAATCAGTCGGTTATATTTCCGATCATGACATCTGATAACTGCATAAACAGTTCTATCTGTTCATCATTCAACCCCTCACACAATTCCCTAAATACCAAACGGTCTAATTCTTCAAGTTCTGTGTGGATATTAGAATAATCCGGTGTGCTACTGATCTTCTTATAACGCTTATCTGTACTGCTGACCGTACAGACCACCGCTCCTTTTTTTTCAAGTCTCTTGATAATTTCAGTCATAGTCGGATGCGTGACGGAAACAGCATTTTCCAGATCCCTTTGATTAATCTCATTCACGCCGGAAACTTCAAGATGTCTAAGTTCACCAAGTACCCGGAGCTGTACAGCAGTAAACCCTTTCTCAGATGCCCTCTCCTCCAATTTCCGTTTAAAGGTTTTATCGAGTATCGCAAAACGAACTCCTGGGGGATAATCATATTTCATAAACACTCCTTTCTTGTTAGGTAGTATGCTACCTATTTTACATGTGTTTTTTAATTTGTCAAGTATAAAATAAATATTATCCCGCATGGAAGCGTCCCAAAGCCCCTCAAATAAACTGTTACTGTCTGTATAGGTATCAAGTTCTTCAAAACCATATGACGGTGTATAAC
>CAMWWS010000427.1 GCA_947178085.1 uncultured Lachnospiraceae bacterium
ATCATTGATTTGTTTTCATAACTTTCATATTTATCTGCTGTTACAGTTTGTACAAACATTGACAGCGAATATAATATTAGCGTATTATTGCAATAAAAACTATAGCTTTTTAAAGACGGAAACGAAAGAAAAGTTTCAGGATGTGAAAGGGTTATTTAAGGATACAAAGGATGTCCTGATAGGCAGGGTAGCCGGATATGTGTATAGTTCGACGGATAATCTGGTAATATCTACTTTTTCGGGTATTGTTTTAGCTGGCGGATTTTCTAACTATAAGCTGGTAACGAATTCGGTTAAAAATCTCGTAAACAGCATGACTGATTCAATTACTGCTACTATTGGAAATTACGTACAATCCAAAGATGCGCAGGAAAGCTATAGAATGTTCAGAAATTATACTTTCATACGGTATGTAGTGGCAAATATAGCGGCAACGGGATTGTGTATTTGTACGGATGCATTTGTGGGAATGGCATTTGGAGTAGAATTTGTGATGCAGTCTGCAGTATTATATTTGATTGTTGTGGATATTTTTATTGGAATTGTATATGGTCCGCTTGGGGAATTTACGACAGTACTGGGATATTTTTCTATCGAAAAATATATTAATGCAACAGGCGCGCTGATTAATATAGGTTTATCTGTTTTGCTGGTACAATTTTGGGGAGTGGAAGGAGTATTGATCGGTACTTGTGTATCACAGGTATTTTTTTGGGTTGCCAAGAGTATATTGCTGTTCGGAAAATATTTCCGGTCGTGGGAGAAATTAAGAAAGATGTGGGTAAGTTACATAGGATATGTAGCGCTTGTGATAGGGCAGATTGCTTTTCTATATGTCCTGAAACAGAAAGTATTTGGAGGACAGTATACTATTGTAAGCTTTATTGTGGAAGGCTTTATCTGTGTAGGGATTTCTGTTGTTATGATCTCCTTATGCTATTTCAAAACAGAGCAATACAAATATTTTATTGGTATTTTGAAGGGCATTGTTTTAAAATTGAACAGAAAAAATGATAAGTCATAAATAAATCGTGCGGATGGGAGTATCTATGAAAAAATCTACTAAGTGGAAAATATATGAAAAAAGATGGAAGATACGCAATATTTATTTTAATAAGGCGCTGCGCAGGCATTTCCTATTGAAATATTTTCATGTAGAGCCGGTCATGCCAATCTTTGCACATAAAAAAGTAATGTCAAAGAAAAAGACAAATGATTATATTGCAGAACTGATTAAGACAGGAGCTCCTTTTTTTGTCGGAAGGTTTGGGAATACAGAGCTTTCCATTGTTACTAGTGTTCTTCGTAATCGTATAGCAGGAAGAACGCCTGAAAATGACGAGCGTCTGGAGGAATGGTTTACGCGCTCCAGAGATGTATCTGGAATTTTTCCTTGTGATTTATCTATTGCCGATCCTTTCAGCGATGTGATAATAGATGCTGCGAAGGAACTGGATTTGCTCGCTATGTGGCATCTGCACATGGAAGATTTTGTGATTGAAGAATATGTGAAACAGGCAAAACTTACTTACCTGCTGCGATTGGAACCGTGGCTTGCTAAAAATCCGTGGTCTGCTGCTTTGGAGGGGAAAAAGGTACTGATTATCCATCCCTTTGAAGATACTATTGTTGCACAATATAAGAAACGGGAATTATTGTTTCCGGGAACGAATGTACTTCCGAAATTTGAGCTTCGTACATTAAAAGCAGTACAGACGATAGCAGGTATTGAAGACCCGCGCTTTAAAGATTGGTTTGAAGCGCTTGAATATATGTATGAAGAAGCGCTTAAGATAGATTTTGATATTGCTATTATCGGTTGCGGCGCGTATGGAATGCCGTTAGGAGCGAAATTGAAAAAAGCAGGAAAGCAGGCAATTCACCTTGGAGGCGCAACACAACTTTTATTTGGTATTAAAGGAAAGCGATGGGAAGAAAATTATCCATCTAAAATTGCTGAGTGTTTTAATGATGCATGGACTTATCCGGCAGAATCTGAAAAACCTGCAAATGCTGTAAGTGTAGAAAATGCCTGCTATTGGAAATAGAATGTACAGTATCAGGAATAAAGGTGGGATAAATAATAATGGGAGACATGTTAATAACGATAATCACGCCATGTTATAACAGTGAGAAAACAATAAGACGAACAATAGAAAGTGTTTTAAGTCAAAAATATTCTAATATGGAATATCTGATTATTGATGGAGCCTCTACGGATAAGACAGTAGAAATTGTCAAATCTTATGAAGAAGCCTTTCGTAACCATACATCTTTTCGTGGGAGAATGAGGATTATTTCTGAGCCGGATGATGGAATTTACTATGCAATGAATAAAGGAATTCAAATGGCAGAAGGAGAACTGATAGGTATTATTAACAGTGACGATTATTATGAGAACGATGCAGTCGCTATTATGGCAGCCCACAGGACGGAGGTTCCCTACCAGATTTTATATGGTTTTGAACGAATTTTACGAGATGGAGAAGAGACTTGTATCTGCATTCATCATCATAACAACTTGGATTATCAGATGATAACACATCCGACATGTTTTGTGACCAAGAAGTTATACAAGGATTTGGGGGTTTTTAATACAATTTATAAGTATTCTGCTGATTATGAATTTATGCTCAGAATGTATCATAGCGGTAAAGTAGAATTTACACCGGTATATGAGGTTATTGCCAATTATGCACTAGGCGGAGCGTCCGGCACCGGAGCGGCATATATGGAAACACAGGGGTTATATTATAAATATGGAATAA
>CAMWWS010000428.1 GCA_947178085.1 uncultured Lachnospiraceae bacterium
ATTCTGTCCCACCACATACAGTACAATCGTGATGATAGAAACAACTGCTACAGGACCCCAGAATTCCAATTCCCAGCCCGGCGTCAGCATGGCCGCTTCAGCTGAGTAAATCATACGTCCGAGGGACATATCGCTCATACCCAAGCCGATATAAGCTAAGAACACCTCATAGGAAATATAAGAAGGAAGTTCCGTTGCAAGCAAAGTCACAATTATGGATGTCATAAAAGGCAGGATATTCTTAAGAGCAATCTTTACAGTGGAAGTACCCAGACATCTGGAAGCCAAATTATATTCCCTGTCACGGATAATCAACACCTGTGTACGAATAAAATATGCAATACCAAGCCATCCAACTATAGTAAGCGCAAGCACCATAGTCCAGAAAGAAGGCGAGAATAACATGGAAAGCACCGCTATTATCAAAAGCATTGGTACATTTCCGATAATATTGTAAACTTCCGTCATAATTATATCCACTTTTTTGGAGAATCCCCAAACAGCGCCAAGCAATACGCCGATAGTCATATTGATAGCGGCACAGATAAACGCCAGGGAAATCGAAATTTTCGCACCATTCCAAACCGCGTCAAAGGTGGGTTCTCCGGCAGCCCCTGAACCAAGTATCCATTTAAGTCCCGGTTCAAAATGCTCCATCGCATTAGCAGGGGATAAATGATATGACGCAGTATCCAGCAGATTGGCATTTCGGTCATAGTTCGTCACCGCAGGATATATATAAGAGAATGCAATCACAAAGAGCATAACGCTCAAAATCACAATGTTCACTTTATTCCTGAAAAACACACGGAATACCGACTTCCAATAGGAATACCGCGGAGCCGCTATTTTCTCCGATTCCGTATCGCTATGTTTTACCTGACTGAACAATTCTTCTTTATTCAAGCCGGTCTTACTTTTCATTTCTTCATACATTACTATCACCTGCCTTTTGATGTAAATGAGATTCGAGGATCAACACTTGCTATCAGTACATCTCCAAGAATAATTGAAATTACCGTTAACAGCGCATAGAACAAGGCAACTCCGACTATTACGCCGTTATCATACTTGTTGATAGCCTGAGTCAACAGATTACCTGCACCCGGAACCAAGTATACGCGCTCCGTAATGATGGCTCCTGTCATAGCAAAAAGAATACTTCCCGGAATACCATGCACAATCGGAATCGCAGCATTCTTCCAGATATGCTTCGCAAAAATTTCCGTCTCACTAAGACCTCCGGATCTGGCAAACTTAACATAATCGCTGTTCATCTGGTCTATCATATACCGCCTCATCCATTTCATCAGATTGGCTATGCTCGGCAGAGCCAGCGATATTATAGGCAGAACATACATAAGTTTGCTGGTCGAATCCATGTTAAACAATGTAGGCAGTTTGAATATGTTTCCGCCGATTGCCTTAAACAGGAAAATATATGCCAGCGAAGGTACTGCAATTATAAATATAATATATACAGTTCCGATTTTATCTAAAATGCCGTCTTTGAATCTTGCCATCAGAAGTCCGATGGGTAGACCCAGAATATAGGCAATTACAGTCGATATAATGCCGATTACAAAAGAAAATCCCAATTTCGACATATTTCCCTTATTTGTAATCGTATTGGTGTAATCATCCGTAAACCGCGCTGCATACATCTCATTCAGCTCCAAAGACCCTCCCGCATATGTAGCCGTATGCAGGTCATCAGCGCTTTGCTCAACATGTCCTGTGGGATAGCTCACGGTACTAAGCACATAGCTTCCCTGAGATGCAGTCATTGTCTCAAACACATCCACGCCCCGGTTCACAGTATAAGATTCTCCCAGATTCAGCGTCAGAAAATTCTGATGGAACCATGGGAATTTATTATCAAAATATAGCAAATACTTATGTTTAGTTCCGTTTCCGATTATTGCCGGAGAAAATTTATTTCCTCCATAGAGTGGATCATGAAGCGTAAATGTAAGTTTTCGCTCCCCAATATCAGTATCTTCATCCACATAATGAATATTATCTATGAAAAACATTCCCGTAAAATAAGAAATAACGCGGGTATACAAAGGTTTATCCCTGGTTGCAAAAAGTGTTGCCTGTCCTCCATCCTTCACCCTGCCGTTGGTTTTTTTATCTGCGTCTAAGCGCACAATGGTATATCCCTGGCTTTCATATTCTTCCGTGAATTTCTGAATATACTCGGCTGCAATTTCTTTATCCTTTTCCGGCGTCTGCCCGATAAGCGCCGCAGCACTCCTGTTTTCTTCGTCGAGCTCTCCTCTTTTCACCAGAATGTTAATATAATCCGAATAATTCACATAATCCACATAGCCAAACGCCTGATAACGGCTTTGTTCATAAGTCACTCTCGCATTGCTCTGAGTCTTGGTGTAATTACTGTCGCCGCTGAAGATATTGCCTCTGTCCATCAAAGAGTAGACAAGTATCATGATAAGAATTACCACACAGATTGCAGAGAGTATTCCTTTTATTAATCGTTGCACTATATATTTTGCCACTTTCTTATCCCTCCAAAAACGCCCTTCCCTATTCTATACAATGAAGTGCGGAGAAGTAAGACTCCCCCGCACCTCTATCAGTGCTTTAAATTTTCACCGCTGTATCTTAATACAATCCAATATTCTTGCACATATAACCGTAAGGCTGAATCGTATCAAGGTAGGTCTGAGCATCACCGTAGTCAGGACCCCAGCCGCTGGTACCCGGAGCAGCGTCAAAGTTTGCTTCATTTCCGTT
>CAMWWS010000429.1 GCA_947178085.1 uncultured Lachnospiraceae bacterium
CAACCGTCGGAAAACCGGACCAGGTTTCCGAAGGCGATGTTATCAGAGTTGAGAAGCTTGATGCCGAAGTAGGAGCTGCTGTTACATTTGACCAGGTAGTAGCCATCAGCGATAAAGAGCTGAAAGTAGCAGGTGATGTTGCAGGCGCAACTGTATCCGGAACAGTTATGGATCAGGGTCGCGGCAAGAAGATCATCGTTTACAAGTATAAAAGAAAAACCGGCTATCATAAGAAAAATGGTCATAGACAAGCATACACTCAGGTCAAAATTGACAAGATTAATGCTTAAAGGTGTGAAATGACAACTGTAACATTTCATAAAACGAAATCCGGAGAATATAAAGGCTTTACATGCAAAGGGCACGCTGGATTTGACAATTACGGTAAAGATATTGTTTGTGCATCCATTTCCGTACTGGTGATTAATACGATTAATTCATTAGAAGAAATCGTACATGAAAAGATTAGTGTGGAATCGGATGAAGATAGCGGCATGATTTCATGTAAATTTGAAGCGCCGATGCAGGAGACTTCAAAGGTATTAGTAGATTCTCTGGTGCTTGGACTTACCCAGATTGTAAAACAATATGGAGAAAAGTATTGTAAACTCAGGTTTACATACTGAGAGAAAGGAGCGGTTATTGTTATGTTAAATATGAACCTTCAATTTTTTGCACATAAGAAGGGTGTTGGTTCTACCAAGAACGGCAGAGATTCCGAAGCCAAGAGATTAGGTGCAAAAAGAGCTGACGGACAATTCGTAAAAGCAGGAAATATCTTATACAGACAGCGTGGGACCAAGATTCATCCCGGTATTAACGTAGGAAGAGGCGGAGATGATACATTATTCGCAATGGTTGACGGCGTGCTTAGATTTGAAAGAAAAGGAAGATATAAAAAGCAGGCTTCCGTATATCCTGTAGAGAAAAATTGAAAGAATCATATTCTTTCAGTGAGCGAATGAATCGGGCTTCAAACATATTGTTTGGAGCCTTTTTACACTATAGGAGAGATTAAATTTATTATGTTTGCAGATAGAGCGAAAATTTATATTAAGAGCGGAAAAGGCGGAGACGGACATGTTTCGTTCCGGAGAGAAAAATATGTTGCAAACGGCGGTCCTGACGGCGGCGACGGCGGCGACGGCGGCAGCGTTTATTTCGTAGTGGATGAAGGTCTGAATACTTTGACGGATTTCCGTCATATTCGGAAATACAGTGCCGGCAACGGAGAAGAAGGCGGCAAGCGCAACTGTGCCGGCAAAAAAGGTGATGATATCTTTATAAAAGTTCCTGCAGGAACGGTTATAAAAGAAGCGGAAAGCGGTAAAGTAATTACCGATATGTCCGGTGAAAATACAAAGGTAATGATATTAAAAGGCGGAAAAGGCGGCAACGGCAACCAGCATTATGCCACAAGTACTATGCAGGCGCCTAAATACGCACAGCCGGGACAGCCTGCAATGGAGTTGGAGCTGATACTTGAGCTGAAGGTGATTGCAGACGTCGGACTGGTCGGATTTCCCAATGTAGGAAAATCTACTTTTTTATCAAAAGTAACAAATGCAAGACCTAAAATCGCCAACTATCATTTTACTACCTTAAATCCCAATCTAGGCGTGGTTGATTTGGAAGACGCTAAGGGATTTGTCATTGCAGATATTCCGGGACTTATTGAAGGCGCATCAGAAGGCGTCGGGCTCGGATACGAATTTTTACGGCACATAGAGCGTACTAAAGTAATAGTGCATATTGTAGATGCAGCATCTACGGAAGGAAGGGAGCCAATTGAGGATATTTATGCAATCAACAAAGAATTAGAAGCATATAATCCTGAAATAGCTTCAAGGCCTCAGATTATTGCGGCTAACAAAATTGATGTAATGTATATGAATCCTGACAAGGATGATATTATCGAGCGCATTAAAAACGAATTCGAACCGAAAGGAATACCGGTTTATCCCATTTCGGCAGTCAGCGGAGAAGGCTTAAGGGAACTGCTTTATGCCGTACAAAATAAGCTTGACGGGCTTGATGATAAACCGATAGTATTTGAGCAGGAATATATACCGGAGGAGCATCTTAGTATTCAAAATGAGCCTTTTACAGTTGAATATGATGAAGAGAAGGATGAATATGTAGTTGAAGGTCCCCGTATTGAGAAGATGCTTTCATATACGAATCTTGAATCAGAAAAGGGCTTTCGTTTCTTCCAGAATTTCTTAAAAGACAATGATATTTTGAATAAACTGGAAGAACTTGGCATAGAAGAGGGCGATACCGTCAGAATGTATGGGTTATCTTTTGATTATTTTAAATAAAAGGAGCAGCATAAAATGACAAGTAAACAGAGAGCATATTTAAAAAGTCTAGCAAGCAATTTGAATCCTGTTTTTCAGATAGGCAAATCCAGCCTTACGCCGGAATCTACAGAAGCGATTAGTGAAGCCTTTAATAACAGAGAACTGATTAAAATAGCAGTTCTCAAAAACTGCGCGGACGACCCGAATGAGATTGCAGCTATTGTAGCAGAAAGAACGCATTCTCAGGTAGTTCAGGTAATCGGCAAGAAAATCGTGTTATACAAACCGGATAAGAAGAATCCTAAGATTGTACTGCCGGTATAATAAAATTATCGTATAAGAAATTATTATTGACCGAGCTGAGTAAGCTTTGAAAGGAGTATTGTAAATAAATTGAAGAAAACGGGAATTATGGGAGGTACATTTAACCCTGTTCATATAGGGCATCTTATTAT
>CAMWWS010000430.1 GCA_947178085.1 uncultured Lachnospiraceae bacterium
AATAGTGTCTGCCGTCTTCGTGAAAAATCGACGGGTCAATTCCGTCTTCGTCTATAACAGCCGGTTCACTATACGGTCCCTCCGGTCTGTCTGAAGAAACCACTATCTGCTTCCTGTAAATCGTTCCCGTATCATTTAAACGATAGGTAGCTGTAATATAGAATGTTCCATTATCATATGAGATATCCGGTGCCCAATATCCTCTTCCGCCTTCAAGTTCATCAAGATGCGCCCACTCAGGATTAGTAATCGCATGTCCGATAATTTCCCAGTGTACCAAATCTTTGGAATGTGAAACAGGTATGCATGGGAAAAAGATGAATGAGGAATTTACCATATAATAATCCTCACCCACCCTGACTATTGAAGGGTCGGGAAACATTCCGGTACGGATCGGATTATGATACATAGCCTCATATGCCGCTCCCACCTGCTCTTTATAATATGCAAGCAGTTCCTTATGTCCATGCTCCCAGGCTATCTGATAAGGGGTCACCAGATTTATATCTCCGGCGGTAATATCCATTCCGACTTTTTCCACCAGATAGCGATTCATCTCAAGATTTCCCGATATTGCAGCGTAGTGAAGAATTGTGCGGTTTTCCTCATCCACTGTGTTCATGCTTGCTCTTGAATACTCGACAATGTATTTTACTATCGGAAAACCGCCTGCCTGCGCTGCATACAGGCACAAAGGAATATTATCGTCCGTTTTCTCATCAATGCAGGGAGGATTTTCAATTAAAATCCTTTTAACTTCTTCTAAATCCTGCGCTGCAATCGCCTGCTCTAAATTCATATTTACCCCCGACTTACATGTATATATTCAAAATCAGCATAACCGTCTGCATCATCACTATTATCCCCATCTGCAAATACATTGGCAAAAAGACCGATTTTAGCACCAACCCATGTGTGGTCTGACGGAACAAACTCTGTAGGCACATTTATCTCCTCTTCACCCTCTAAAGCATAATACATTTTAAACAATGGCTTTTCGCCGCCTTCTTCCATTGTGAATGTAATATATATCTTATCGGTATCGTCATCAAGCTTTCTTAGAATCGTAGTCTTTTCTTTCATGCCGTCTTCTGCATCGTAAGCTTCAGAATATACCAGCGTCTTATTGCCATCTGTCATTCTCACCGCAATATAAGCATAATGACCGCCCATCATTACCATGCCTGACTGACTGTTTTCAGAAAGACCGCTAATGTGCATGCATGTGGTCGCCTTAAAATAAGGACAAACCAGTTTCTGGGTCAGAACGTTGGCGCTTTCCCATAGGATCGGTTCTGACTTTCCTGACGGATTCAAAGCATACAATCTTAAGAATCCTGCTCTTTCTGTAAGGGAATAGAATGATTCCTTCGGATTACCCAGCCATTGCCACATAAGATTCAGGTCCGGCGATTCAAAATCGTCAGAAGCCTCTAATGAGGCTGGCGATTCGCTTACGCCTGTATTTGGCTTTTTATTTTCAAGACATGGTTCTCCACATCCGCCCTGCGCATTTACTCCGATTACCGGCCAGTCATTCTCCCATACCACCGGCTGCATATGAATAATACGTCCATACAAGCCTCTGTCCTGAAAATGAATAAACCACTCATCTCCATTGACTGTATCAGTCAGTCCGCCCTGGTGAGGACCGTTTACAATAGTTTCTCCCTGCTTCATCACGATTTTTTCTTCGTACGGACCATAAATGTTTTTTGAACGAAGAGCAGTCTGCCAGCCGGTTTTAACTCCTCCTGCCGGTGCCAGTATATAATAATAACCGTTTCTTTTATATACCGTCGGTCCTTCTATAGTCGGTTGAGTCTCAACTCCATTATATAAGAAATGATCCTCACCTATTGCCTTTTTTCCATCTGGGGACATAGGAAAAATCCCCAGATAGCTTTTAAACCCGATACGGCTCTTTGCATATCCGTGTATAACATATGCCTTACCGTCATCGTCCCAGAATGGACACGAATCAATCAGCCCTTTTCCTTCAAGTACAAGTATCGGTTCCTCCCACTTACCCAGCGGATCTTTAGCGCTTACCATGAAAATTCCCTCATCAGGCATTCCGTAATAAATATAAAAACGCTCCTCATGATATATTATGGCAGGCGCCCATACTCCTTTGGCATGCTGGGGAATATCATATTTTGCATAATTTATTTTATCCAATGCATAGTTTACAAGCTTCCAATTCACCAAATCTTTGGATGTCAGGATTGGCAGTCCCGGCACGTAGTTAAAGCTGGAGGCTGTCATATAATATGTGTCCCCCACCCTTATTACATCAGGGTCGGAATAATCGTCAAATAATAGTGGGTTTTTGTATTTTCCGTCTTCTAAATCAGCTTTCCATAAATGCTCCATGTTATGTATTGCTCCTTTCCTGTGATATATCTATAATTAATTTTAAAGTTTCTTTCATTTCAAAAATGGCTCAGGTTCAAGTACTGAGCCATTATAACACTTTATATTTCGTCTAACAGTAAATCCCTATATACTCCGCCTAATTCTTTCAGTCCTCTTGCGATGCAGCCTCCATACATAACGGCTCCCGCATACTTTAAATGCGTATCATCTGCCAGTCCTTCCGGATGATAAGGATATTTTCCTTCCGGAATATGCATATACCAATCCTTTGTTGCCTGTTCACCGACTCTTTCCATTTCCGCACGGCTCATGCTATATAAATCAACCAACGCTACGTCAAGATTTGCCGCTACCTGTTTCATCGCTGTCACATAATCTC
>CAMWWS010000431.1 GCA_947178085.1 uncultured Lachnospiraceae bacterium
GAGTTGTCATATACTTTTTCATACATTTTCTATTAAGAAAGGGGAAGGAACATGAAAAAGAAACCAAGAATTGTCTGGCCTGATTATGAAAATTGTATAGCCAATCTTCCGAATTCTATTTTGAAAAAATGGGGCATTCAAACGGTGGGAGGGTCGCTGCCTCTTGCTGACAAGTATTTGGAAAAAGATTATAAAAATGTTGTGATTCTTCTTCTGGATGGAATGGGAAAGTTTATTCTGGAAGAATCTCTTGATGAGAAGGGAGCATTCCGCAGCCATCTTGCAGGAAGTTACAATTCCGTATTTCTTTCAACGACAGTAGCGGCAACGACTTCCGTGCTTACCGGGCAGCAGCCTTGTGAACACAGTTGGCTTGGCTGGGATTGTTACTACCCGCAGATAGATAAGAATGTCACAGTTTTCTCAAATACAGTGCAAGGTACTGAGGAACCTGCAGCGGACTATCATGTTGCCAGAAAATATGCTCCTTATGTGGATATCATTGAGAAAATTAATGCAGTCGGAGGAAAAGCATATTATAGTATTCCATTCATTTCCCCGTTTCCGGACAGTTTTGAAGCGGTATGCGATCATGTGAAAGAATTGTGTAAAGAACCCGAAAAGAAATTTATCTACGCATACTGGGGTCAGCCGGATAATCTTCTTCACAGGCATGGGAGAAAATCTCCTGAGGTTGTGGCTGAGTTGAAGCGGATGGAAGCTTATGTGGCGGATATGGTTAAAGAGCTTGATGATACGATACTTTTTATCACGGCAGACCATGGCCATATTAGCATTGAAAGTGTTGCTATTCAGGATTATCCAGTAATAATGGAATGCCTTGAAAGACTGCCGACTTTGGAACCGCGCGTACTTAATCTTTTTGTCAAAGAGGATAAAAAAGATATATTTGTCAGGGAATTTCAAAAGAAATTTGGAGATAGATTTCTGCTTTTGACGATGGAGGAAGTGATTGAAAAGAAATTGATGGGAACAGGAAAAGAGCATGACATCTTTAGATCAATGTTGGGAAACTATCTGGCAATTGCAATAGATGATCTTTCTATTGATTTTACTGATGAAAAATGGGTTTCCATGCATGGCAGTCTGACAGAGGATGAGATGTTGATTCCGTTAATTGTATTCGATTAGGGTATCATTAGGGAATGGAAGTGATATAATCAAAGGAGCGAATTAAAGTTTGTAAAGGAGATGTCACCGTGAAAAAATTAAATCAAGAAGCTGAGAAGATAATGATTGAACGTTTTGGAAAAGACACAATTATTGCATTGGCGACAATAGAGAAAGAAGTTCCCTATGTGCGATATGTAAATGCTTATTATGAAAATGGTGCGTTTTATATTATTACATATGCGCTTTCAAACAAAATAAAGCAGATAGAAAGCAATCCAGTCGTTGCAATAGCTGGTGATTGGTTTACGGCACATGGAAAAGGAATCAATTTAGGTTATTTTGGGAAGAAAGAAAATTGTGAAATTGCTGAAAAACTGAGAAGCGCTTTTGCTGAGTGGATTGATAACGGACATAATAATTTTGATGATGAAAATACCATTATTTTATGTGTGGAATTAACCGATGGACTATTACTGTCGCATGGCACAAGATATGAGTTTTAGAATTGAATTTTAAAAGGTATAATCGGAGGAGCAGTACATGATGGATGATATTCGGATTGCTGAAATACATAATAGTAGCGAAAAATCTTTTTATACCAGAGAAATTCTTGAAAGATTGCCGGAGTGGTTTGGGAATAAGCAGGCGCTTGATGAATATGTGGAAAAAGTTAAGGAACTTCCTTATTATGCTGCATTGAATATTGCGGGTCAATGTATTGGCTTTTTCGCTGTTAAAATACATTATCAACATACAGGTGATATATTTGTATGCGGTGTGGTTCCGGAGTATCAACACAATGGTATCGGAAAAAAGCTTTATCATGTTGCGGAAAACAATTTTATCCGAGAAGGTTGTAAATATGTGATTGTTAAAACATTAAGCGATATAGTGGACTTTGAACCATATGCGCAAACACGGGAATTCTATAAAAGTATTGGTTTTGAACCGCTTATTACTTTGACAGAAATGTGGGACGAAGAAAATCCGTGCCTGATTATGTTTAAATCGCTTGTGTAAAATCCTAAATTTCATTTCTATCAGTATGCCCACTTTTGTTTGACGGGTATGGTTTTCATTGATATGATAATATTCGGAGGTAATATCTATGTCAGAAAATGTTGCGAAATCCAAAGAGTATATGAAGGAAATTTTTAGTTATGTGACGCTGATAGTCGGCGCGATGATTGCTGCCTTTTCCATTGAAGAATTTCTGGTCCCATGTACGATTTTGGATGGCGGAGTCGTGGGAATCTCGATTATGATCAATAATCTTAGCAAGATTCCTTTGGGAGCACTGACGCTGGTACTCAATCTTCCGTTTCTGATCGCCGGTATGCGGAAGCTGGGGACCAAATTTATTGCCAAATCTGCGGTTGCCATGGTGACATTTTCAAGTTTTCTGGGAATATTTGCGCCGCTTACGAATATGACGCAGGATTATCTGCTGGCTGTCTGTTTCGGAGGAGTGTTTCTGGGAATAGGCGTGGGGCTCGTTATTCGCTCCGGCGGCTGCCTCGACGGAACGGAGACGGTGGCAATCTTTCTGAACCGGCGTTTTAATCTTCCGGTGGGACAGACGGTTCTTTTCATCAATGTCATGATCTATA
>CAMWWS010000432.1 GCA_947178085.1 uncultured Lachnospiraceae bacterium
CCTTATGCTATATTAGACATAGGAAAAGCACCCACTCCAAAGCGGATGCTCCCGAGAGAAGCGTAATGTCCTTACGGACTTCGCCTATCCTGTGGGTCAGACAGGATAGGCATTTTTATTTCAATTCACACACAATACAAAGAGTACGGTGCATGCTTTTTATTTCCCTCGTATTCTTTATAACCTAATCCGTTATTTTCCGAAAGTGCACTCGCAATTAATTTTTTTGTAAGTTCCGGAACGTCATCTCTTGATAAAGCTTCCTCAATATCCAGCCACAACACCTCGCTGTTTTCATCATTATCAGTCACAGCCTCACCGGAAATATATTCAGCCCTGAATGCGATATACCAATCGTGCATATTAAACCTGATACCAATAATCTCTTTTGCTTCAACTTCAACCTTGGTTTCTTCCATAAATTCACGCTTTAAAGCTTCTTGCGGCGTTTCACCGACATTCACATAGCCTCCGGGTATTATAAGCATATTTTTTCCACTTCCGTATGTATGCCTTGCGAGTAATACTTTCCCGTTTCTAATGACAATGCCTGTCACACTCTGTCCCCAGTTTGTATTTTCACTATTCATATGTGCCTCCGTAAATTCTAAATTATTCAATGCAAACATATTACCACATATGCACACGCAACACAATTTCATTGTGTTTTTGCATTGAGTTTTTCTTAAACTTTTCTTGCGTTCTTTCTATAATTGATGTATATTGTTTTCATACTATTTTAAACAAATACATATCTGGAGGAATCATTATGAAAGAAAAAGTCGTTCTTGCATATTCCGGCGGTCTTGATACAACTGTTATCATCCCCTGGTTAAAAGAAAATTTTGATTATGAAGTAATCTGTGTGTGCGGAAACTGCGGACAGGAAGAAGAGCTTGACGGTCTGGAGGAAAGAGCTTTATCAAGCGGAGCTTCTAAATTATATATTGAAGACCTGACAGACGAGTTCTGTGACGATTTCATCGTTCCATGCATACAGGCTCATGCAGTATACGAGAACAAATATCTGCTCGGCACCTCAATGGCAAGGCCTGTCATTGCAAAAAGACTGGTTGAAGTAGCCCGTAAGGAAGGCGCTACGGCAATCTGCCACGGTGCAACAGGCAAAGGTAACGACCAGATTCGTTTCGAACTGGCTGTTAAAGCGCTTGCTCCCGATTTAAAAATCATTGCAGCATGGAGAAATGAGAAATGGAACATGGATTCCCGTGAAGCGGAAATTGAATACTGCCGCAATCATGGCATTAATCTGCCGTTCTCTGCTGACAACAGCTATAGCCGCGACCGTAACTTATGGCATATCAGCCATGAAGGTCTGGAGTTAGAAGATCCTGCCAATGAGCCTAACTATGAGCATCTTTTAGTTCTTGGCACTACTCCTGAGAAAGCTCCTGATGAGGGCGAATATGTTACAATGACTTTTGAAAAGGGAATTCCTACATCCGTAAACGGCCAGAAGATGAAAGTATCTGAAATAATCAAGGAATTAAATAAGCTTGGCGGAAAGCACGGCATCGGCATTGTCGATATCGTAGAAAATCGCGTTGTCGGCATGAAATCCCGCGGCGTATATGAGACACCCGGCGGAACTATCCTTTATGAAGCTCACCAGCAGCTTGAGGAGCTGATTCTTGACCGTGAAACATATGCCCTTAAAGCTGATTTAGGAAACAGGTTTGCGCAGGTTGTATATGAAGGAAAGTGGTTTACCCCGATTCGCGAAGCTCTGCAGGCTTTCATTGAGTCTACGCAGAAGTATGTGACTGGTGAAGTAAAATTCAAGCTGTACAAGGGTAATATCATCAAAGCAGGCACTACATCGCCATATTCTCTGTACAACGAGAGCATAGCTTCCTTTACTACCGGCGACTTGTACGACCACCATGATGCGGAAGGATTCATCAATCTCTTCGGTCTTGCAAGTAAAGTACGCGCTATGAAGATGCAGGAAACAGAAGGTAAATAGTTTTTACGGTTTATATACTATAAGAGGTTATTAGTGGACGTTATATCATATATCCTTTCTTATTTGGGAGTCATTAATTTTATCGGACTAATCATAATGGGCATTGACAAACTTAAGGCAAAAAAAAGAGCGTGGAGAGTTCCTGAATCCACGCTGTTTGTCATTGCATTAATTGGCGGCAGTCTGGGTACTACAATGGGTATGTTCCTGTTCCGTCATAAGACAAGGCACTGGTATTTTAGGTACGGAATGCCTGCGATTCTTATAATACAGATTGCTATCGTCGTGATACTTATGAATTCGCCAATTCATTTTTCTATATTGTAATAACAACTCCTCCGTCATTGGCATACATACTGCTGACTCCGGCAGTATCCATGATAATTACATCCTTTACTCCGGTTCTTGCAAGCAATTCTTTTTTATAGAATTCCGCTCTGTCAGGGCAGTTGCACTGTGATATCATAAGCGTTCTGTCCTTAATATCAGGCACTTCTTTTACCATAATATCAGCCAATTTACTGAGTGCCTTCTTCATTCCTATCGCCTGACTCTTCTGTGCTATTACTCCATGGTCGCCATACATAATCGGTTTGATATTAAGCGTTGATACTACCATTGCTTTTACGCCTGTGAGTCTGCCATTTTTACGCAGGGTCTCTAAATTATCCAAAATGAAGTATGTCTTCATCTCATCTCTGAATGTTTCCAGCTTCTTCACCGTATCCTCAAAAGAAACGCCCTGTTCCTGAAG
>CAMWWS010000433.1 GCA_947178085.1 uncultured Lachnospiraceae bacterium
CACCTGCCTGCACACGCCGCATGGATAGGCATATTCCGCTATTTCTTTACCTTTAGAGCCGCCGACAATGGAAATTGCACTAAACTGTCGCTTCCCCTCACTGACCGCCTTAAAAAATGCCGTTCTCTCAGCACAGTTGGTAGGAGAATATGCCGCATTTTCAATATTGCAGCCCGTATAAATACTCCCATCCTCTGTCAGAAGCGCCGCCCCCACCTGATAATTTGAATAAGGGGAATACGAACTCTGTCTCGCATGAAGTGCCTCCTCTATCAATTTCTCAATCATGTCTTTATTTATCAAAGAAATCCCCTCACTTCTATGCCACTATATTCCTAGAATCTCTTTATCGACTCCGTCAAAAGCTTCTCAAACTTCGGTGCTACGGCATTAGCGGCTTCCTGCACCTCTTCATGGGTCAGCGGCGCGCTGTTCATTCCTGCAGCCAGATTGCTGACACAGGATACACCGCAGATTTTCATACCCATATGATTTGCGGCTATTGCCTCTACTACAGTACTCATGCCGACAGCGCTTGCTCCAAGCATCTGAAGCATTTTTATCTCTGACGGTGATTCAAAGGAAGGTCCGGTTAACTGCGCATATACGCCCTCGAATAATTCTATATCATTTTCTTTTGCTGTGTTTTTAATGATTTCCTGTAAATCTTCATCATAAACATGCGTCATATCAGGGAATCTTGTACCCAATTCATCAATGTTGGGTCCGATTAACGGATTAGGAGCAAAGCTGGAAATATGATCTTTGATAAGCATCAGGCTGCCCGCATGGAAATTAGGATTGATACCGCCCGAGGCATTTGTCAGGAATAAAGTTTCTGCCCCCATCAGCTTCATCAATCGTGTGGGAAGTACTACATCCGTAATCGGATATCCTTCATAATAATGCACTCTGCCCTGCATCAGCACAACAGGCACTTCATCAATATATCCGAAAATAAATTTGCCCGCATGACCAGGCACCGTAGAAACCGGGAATCCATCTATCTCCGAATAAGGCAGCTCAGCCTCCACTTTTACCGTCTTAGCGAAGTTTCCAAGTCCTGAACCAAGAACAACGGCAACCTTCGGTTTAAAATTTATTTTCTTCTGATAACACTCATAACATTTCTGTAATTTTTCATATACTGCATTCATATAGTACCTCCTTCATTGTCTATTACATTTTTATATAGTATATCATTTTCAGATAAAATAAGAAAGGGATATCTTGCAATATATCCCTTCCTTTCCATTTAATTACATATGCTATTTACATATTTTTTGGGTTATCAGATAATAATACATACCATTCCGCCATTACTATCGTTCACAATTTTTTGCATGGTTTCTTGCAATTTTACCTGACTCTCCTCATTTATCATGGCAATTTTGCTGGATATTCCGTCATTTACTAGTTGTTCTATGGTTTTTCCGAAAATATTGGTCTCCCAAATACCATCATCGCTTGTTCCCGTGTCGGAGATATATTGTATCAAATCCTTCGCCTGCATCTCCGTTCCGACGATGGGCGAGATTTCCGTTTCAATGCTCGCTTTAATCATATGTATACTCGGACTTTCCGCTTTAATCTTCACGCCAAACTTATTGCCCTGCTTAATGACTTCCGGTTTTTCCAGTACAATCTCTTCTTTATCCGGCATAACCACGCCATATCCTTTATATCTTACGGATTCCATCGCATGCAGTACCTTTGTATATTCCTTCTTCATTTTCGCCATCTCTTTTAAAACAGACAGCATCTGATATTCGCTGGTAATGGATTCGCCTACCAGTTCGCTTATCATCTCGTAATAATAAGTATCGTCCAAATCTAAAACAATTCTGACACTGCCATCCGACATATTAATGCCGTCAAGCTTACATTTCTTAATATATTCGCTATCCAACTCAAAACTTGTTTTAGTGATATCTCTGACGTTGGTAAGCTCGCCCATCAGTTTCTTAACCTGGCAGATTATATCCTGTTTCATTTTGTGGTCATATGACAGCATTTCTACCCATTTAGGCATATAGAATTCTATCATCGTCAACGGGAACTCATATAAAATATTCTCCATGATACGATTGATATCTTCCTGCTTTAACTGCTCGCAATTGACGGGCATAACCGTAACCTGGTATTTCTCATTAATCTCATCCGCAATCTGCCTTGTTTCCTCCGCATAAGGCTTCGCTGAGTTAAGGAGCACGATAAAAGGTTTATGTATCTCCTGCAATTCCCTTATAGTCCTCTCTTCTGCCTCTAAGAAGCTGCTTCTTGGCAATTCTCCGAAGCTTCCGTCACATGTAATTACAATACCTATTGTAGAATGGTCTTTGATTACTTTACGTGTTCCTATTTCCGCCGCCTTGGTAAAAGGAATCTCCTCCGCTGACCACGGCGTTTTGACCATCCTCTCAATATCTTCTTCCATGTGCCCTGCCGCGCCGTCAACCATATAGCCCACGCAGTCTATCAGCCTCACTTTGACATTGATATCCCCTTCCAGATTTATATGGGCAGCTTCTTTGGGAATAAATTTCGGCTCTGTCGTCGTAATCGTCCTGCCTCCCGCGCTCTGCGGCAATTCATCCTTCGCTCTCTCCTTCTCGTGTTCATCTTCCATAAATGGCAGAACCAGTAAGTCCATAAATCTCTTAATAAAAGTAGACTTTCCGGTCCTAACAGGTCCAACGACGCCTATGTAAATCTCTCCCCCCGTCCTGTCCTGTAT
>CAMWWS010000434.1 GCA_947178085.1 uncultured Lachnospiraceae bacterium
GGGTATGGCGCAGTCGGCTAGCGCGCCAGATTGTGGCTCTGGAGGCCGAGGGTTCAAGTCCCTCTATCCACCCTGTACATGTGTATTGGGTGCACAGCTTGGTGTTATCCAAACAGTAGAAATGATTTTTCGGATTTTCTATTGTCATGAGTAATGGGCTATCGCCAAGTGGTAAGGCACAGGACTTTGACTCCTGCATTCGCTGGTTCAAATCCAGCTAGCCCAGTTAAGGGCCACTAGCTCAGGTGGTAGAGCACTTGACTTTTAATCAAGTTGTCTGGGGTTCGAGTCCCCAGTGGCTCATTAAAGCAAGAAAAAAGTATAAGGGGGACTCGAACCCCTGTTGAAGTCCCCAGTGGCTCATGTTAGAAAACAACCCGAAAATCTTTATTTTACAAGGATTTTCGGGTTTTATGGTTGGTCCAAAATACTTATTAAGCAATAAAATGATTATAGCTTTTTTATAGCTAAAGGGATATTTTTTGAAAAAAATATAGCATGTTTTAAAGGCTAATTTAAAATTTATAGTCAATTCCACTCTGCTTCATGATCGCCTTTGCCCCTTCGTATGAAAGTACAGTTGTTCTGAGAAAGGATTTTGCGGACTTTCTTTTCATATTCAGCCATTACAGAACCATCCTTTCATGCCGTTCGGATTTAAAAGTCAAAGAAAATGGTTTTGTGTCGGATGAATTTAATTCAAGCAGTTCCGGTATGGCAAATCGTGTCCGTTCCAATAGGGCATCAAATGAACCGGATTCAAGAACAAGTCCGGGAATATCTTTGCTTGTGGCAATCCATACGTCAGTTTCATCATCCCATGTAAAAGTGATAACATATTCCATAGTACATACCTCCTATATATGAATATTATTGAATAACTAAGAAATTTTATTCCATTTCGAGATTGTAGAGATTATATCGGTAATCTCGGTATAGTTCAACATTGTCACTCTGGTGTTGGTAGCACTGGTGTGTTTTTCTTTTTAATTATCCCAGTTTATATTTTCAGCATCAATGTATTCTCCGTATTCTGCGGTTTCAAGGCGTGTGCGTTCATCAGGCGTAAGTTTGGTAAAATCCGGATCCCATGCGAGAACAAGACATTTTACAAGCTCCATTGCAAGATTTTGTTCCTGAGCAAGGAGCATTTCCAGCATATTTACAGTCTGTTCAATTGCCTTTGGCATAGCTAACCTCCTGCTTAACTAAAGAATCATATTTATAAATATCCTCACGACTGCTAATATCCATTATACAAAGAATCGCAATACTTTGATCATTCAGATATTTGTAATATACTTTTTTCACTATAGCATATGGTTTCTTATAAATCAATATTTTTGAAAATATATGAAAAAAGTTGTCATAAAATCAATGATATAGATGGTGCAATATATATAAATGCTGTCTGTCTATGCGTGTACACAAGGTAGCTCAGAAAAATTTATGCTAAATAAGATTGACAATATTATTGGTCAATAGTAGAATCATTATAGCTTTATTTTTGTTCAGGCTATCTTAGCCTGACATTTTTTGTCTTAAGGAGGTAATCATGGAACAGACAAAAGAAAACAAAATGGGTATAATGCCGGTCAACCAGCTTTTGGTCACAATGTCGCTTCCGATGGTAATTTCTATGCTGGTACAGGCTCTCTATAATGTTGTAGACAGCATTTTTGTTGCAAAAATAAATGAGAATGCGCTGACGGCAGTATCTCTGGCGTTCCCTATCCAGACGCTGATGATAGCAGTAGCGGGCGGAACCTGTGTCGGCATTAATGCGGTGCTTTCACGTTCGCTTGGCGAAAAGGATTATGACAAAGTAAACAAGAGCGCCTGTAACGGTATAATTTTGATGATTTTCGGTTACTTAATTTTTCTGGTAGTTGGTCTTTTTGTGACGGCTCCTTTTTATAAAAGCCAGACAGATGATATGGAAATCGTGCAGTATGGAATAGATTACCTGTCGGTAGTCTGCTGCTGTTCTTTCGGAATCTTCGCCCAGTTTACTTTTGAGAAAATATTGCAGTCTACCGGAAAGACATTTTATACAATGATTACTCAGGGCGCAGGGGCTATTATCAATATCATCTTGGATCCTATTCTTATATTCGGATATGTAGGAATGCCTCAGATGGGCGTAAAAGGCGCTGCGGTTGCAACGGTAATCGGGCAGATTGTAGCGGGAATTTTGGCGTTCTATTTTAATCATACTAAAAATGAAGAGGTAAAAATAAGCCGAAGCGGTATGAAAATAGACGGTGAGATTATCAAACAGATATATATGATAGGAATCCCTTCCATGATAATGCAGGCAATCGGTTCGGTTATGACTTACGGAATGAATCGCATTCTCATATCATTCACTTCGACGGCAACGGCGGTGTTCGGTGTATATTATAAGCTGCAAAGTTTTGTATTCATGCCTATTTTCGGAATGAATAACGGATTGGTGCCGATTCTGGCATATAATTACGGGGCGGGCAAGAAAGAACGCTTTATGAAGGCGATGAAGCTCGGAATTATGTATGCTGTCGCTGCCATGATGATTGGTCTGGCAGTATTCCAGTTAATCCCGGCTAAGCTTCTTGAGTTGTTTGAGGCTTCTGATACGATGATAGCAATCGGAGTTCCGGCACTTCGTACTATAAGCGTCAGCTACCTGATTGCGGGATTCTGTATTATATGCGGT
>CAMWWS010000435.1 GCA_947178085.1 uncultured Lachnospiraceae bacterium
GTTAATAACAGATTTGAAATAGATAAAGTATTTAATGTAAAAAACGGTAAGATATTTGACGGTAAAGTTGAACATCAGGAGTAAAGTGTGAAAAATAAATTTTTCACACGCAAATTTGTGCTTAAGTGCACAAATTCGCAGGTTGAGAAAGGAGTATAGGCATTAATATGGCTAACGAATACGGAGCAGATCAAATTCAAATATTGGAAGGTCTTGAAGCAGTAAGAAAAAGACCCGGTATGTATATAGGGAGCACATCAGCCAGAGGTTTGCATCATCTGGTATATGAAATTGTGGACAATTCTGTTGATGAAGCTTTAGCAGGCTTTTGTAATACCATTGATGTTACCATTAATCAGGATAATTCCATTACCGTAATTGATAATGGCAGAGGTATTCCTACGGGAATTAATCATAAAGCCGGTATTACCGGCGTAGAAGTAGTATTCACAATTCTTCATGCAGGCGGCAAATTCGGCGGTGGCGGATACAAGGTATCAGGAGGTCTTCATGGCGTGGGAGCTTCTGTTGTAAATGCACTTTCTGACTGGCTTGAAGTTGATATTTACTCAGAAGGCAAGATTTATAATCAGCGTTATGAAAGAGGACATGTCTGTTATCCGCTTAAAGTAGTAGGAGAATGCGATAAAGAAAAAACAGGAACCAAGATTCACTTCATACCTGATAAAACTATTTTTGAAGAAACGGTTTTTGACTATAATACGTTAAAAACAAGATTAAGAGAAACAGCTTTCCTTACTAAAGGTCTTAAAATAATTCTTTCTGATGAAAGAGAAGGAATGGAACAGAAAAAAGAGTTTCATTATGAAGGTGGTATTAAGGAATTTGTCTCTTATCTGAATAAAAGTAAAGACGCTATTTATGGAGATATTATGTATTTTGAAGGCACAAAAAATAATGTATACGTGGAAGTTGCCATGCAGCATAATGATTCATATAACGAAAGCGTATATTCTTTTGTAAATAATATAAATACTCCTGAAGGCGGCACTCATTTGGTAGGATTTAAGAGCGCTCTTACGAAAACATTCAATGATTATGCAAGAAACAGTAAATTATTAAAAGAGAGTGAAGAAAACCTTTCAGGTGATGATATACGTGAAGGATTGACAGCAATAATAAGCATTAAGATTGAAGATCCGCAGTTTGAAGGACAAACTAAGCAGAAACTAGGTAATTCTGAAGCAAAGGGTGCTGTCGATAGTATTGTGAGCGAGCAGCTTACTTATTTCCTCGAGCAGAATCCTACTATTGCAAAGATTATTTGTGAAAAATCTATTCTGGCCCAACGTGCAAGAGAAGCAGCCAGAAAAGCAAGGGATTTGACTCGTCGTAAGACTGCTTTGGAAGGTTCGGCTCTCCCCGGTAAACTTGCGGATTGTTCCGATAAAGATCCTAAAAATTGTGAAATTTATATAGTTGAGGGTGATTCCGCCGGCGGTTCTGCCAAAACTGCAAGAAGCCGTGCAACACAGGCTATACTTCCTTTACGTGGAAAAATTCTGAATGTAGAAAAAGCAAGGCTTGACAGGATATACGGAAACGAAGAAATTAAGGCGATGATTACCGCATTTGGAACAGGTATTCATGATGATTTTGATATATCTAAGCTTCGTTATGATAAAATCATAATAATGACCGATGCCGATGTAGACGGTGCTCATATTGCAACATTGATGCTTACATTTATATACCGGTTTATGCCTGAGCTTATCAGGCAGGGACATGTTTATCTGGCAAAACCTCCTTTGTATAAACTGGAAAAGAATAAACAGACTTGGTATGCTTATAGTGACGAAGAGCTCGATAAAATTCTTTCGGAAGTAGGACGTGATCAGAATAATAAGATTCAGCGTTATAAAGGATTGGGTGAAATGGATGCTGACCAGCTCTGGGATACGACCATGGATCCTGAGAAAAGAATATTGATGCGTGTCAATATCAATGAAGAAGAAGAATCTGAAGTTGACCTTACCTTTAATACATTAATGGGTGATAAGGTAGAACCAAGAAAAATCTTTATTGAAGAGAATGCAAAATTTGTTAAGAATCTGGACATTTAAAAATGCTTGAAATAATATTGCAGATTAAGAAGGGATCATGGTTATAAAAATGGACGATAAGATTTTTGATAAAATCGAAGATGTAGACATTAAGAAAAAAATGGAAAATTCTTTTATTGACTATGCAATGAGCGTTATTACAGCTCGTGCACTGCCCGATGTAAGAGACGGACTTAAACCTGTACAGCGTAGAGTTCTTTATTCCATGATTGAATTGAATAACGGTCCCGACAAGCCACATAGAAAAAGCGCGCGTATCGTCGGTGATACAATGGGTAAGTATCATCCTCATGGTGATAGTTCTATTTATGGCGCTTTGGTAAATATGGCTCAGGAATGGTCTACTCATTATCCTTTAGTTGACGGACATGGAAACTTCGGTTCGGTAGACGGTGACGGCGCTGCTGCTATGCGTTATACGGAAGCCAGACTCAGTAAAATTTCCATGGAACTGCTTGCGGATATCAATAAAGATACCGTAGATTTTGTTCCTAACTTTGATGATACGGAAAAAGAGCCCGTCGTATTGCCAAGCCGTTATCCTAATCTTCTGGTAAACGGTACTTCCGGTATTGCAGTAGGTATGGCTACCAATATTCCGCCTCA
>CAMWWS010000436.1 GCA_947178085.1 uncultured Lachnospiraceae bacterium
ATCACCATAAGGGAAAAGCACTGAACTACCTGTATACCATAGCCGGAAATCTTTGCATTGACTGGATGCGAAAGAAAAAAACAGTGCAGTGCGGGCAGTCAATGGAGGAGGATGCTATAAGCGGCGAGGGCGGGCTTGAGGGCTTGGATGACAAAATGATTATTGAGGCAGCACTCGCCAAGATTCCTGACGAATTGCGGGAAGTTGTGATTTTGCACTATTTTCAGGAATTAAGCATGCGGGAGACAGCGGATGTTCTGCAAATCGGCGTTCCGCTTGTGAAGTATCGTATTAGAAAAGCAAAAGAACAGTTAAAGGTTTTGATAGGAGAGGAGGCGCGATATTGAAACAAATAGAAGAACATTTACAGGGGTACGCCCGGAGTAATTCTATTCGACCGGATGAGTCAAAAATGCAGGAAACGCTGTATAGCGCCAAACAGAGCTTTTATGAGAGTGCAGCGCAGAAAGAAGTTTCCTATTTGGAATTTGTTTATGAACAGAGCCGGTATATTAGAAAAAGATGGTGGATGTTACAGTTTCTTGCCCTTTTTTATACCGGATGGCTTCTTCAGAGAGTAAAAGAGCTTGCAGATATGCAAGGGGTATTGAGCGTTTCAGCGTCGTTATTTGTCATTATGATGATGCCGGAATTATGGAAAAACCGCAGTTCTAATTCTGTGGAAATAGAAGGGGCGGCACGTTTTTCCCTCAGACAGATTTATGCCGCAAGAATGCTTACTTTTACGGTAGTGGATATTGTTTTTTTAAGCGTGTTTGCCGGAGTTATTGTAATGACTACATCAGTCAGTATAGTAGATATGATAGTGCAGTTTTTTCTGCCGATGACTGTCGCCTGCTGTATCTGCTTTAGCTGCTTATGCAGCCGCTATGCGCCGTCAGAATATATGGCATGCTTTCTTTCCATGCTGTGGAGTGCCGTATGGATGCTGATAGTCCTAAATGACAAAATTTATCAGGCGATTTCGTTTCCCGTATGGATAGCTGTCTGCTGCGCAGCCCTATTATATTTGACCTATTTGGTTAAAAAAGTGATAAATGGATGTATTTGTGAAATTGAGGAAAGGGCATGGTTTTAAACATGGAATTGAGAATAGAAAACCTTACGAAAGAGTTTCAGAGTGTGAAAGCGGTAAACGGTATTACTTATACGATGGGAAAGGGCGTATACGGACTGCTTGGTTTAAACGGCGCGGGAAAAACGACGCTGATGCGGATGCTTTGCACACTGTTAAAGCCGACAGGAGGTAAAATTACCTGTGACGGAACGGATATTTTTGAAATGGGAGCGGAGTATCGGAAAATGCTCGGTTATCTCCCGCAGGATTTCGGTTTCTATCCGGACTTTACGGTTAAAGACTATTTAGGCTATATTGCTTCGATTAAGGGCGTCCATAAAGCGGCAGCGAAGAAGAGAGTGCAGGAACTGCTTGCGGAAGTCGGACTTTCCAAAGTGCAGGATAGGAAAATGAAAAAACTCTCCGGCGGCATGAAGCGGAGAGCAGGAATTGCGCAGGCAATGATAAACGATCCGGAGATTTTGATTTTAGATGAGCCGACAGCGGGACTTGACCCGAATGAGAGAATCCGTTTCCGGAATCTTATCGCCACGCTTGCACAGGACAGGCTGGTGCTGTTATCTACCCATATCGTATCGGATGTTGAGTCGATAGCAAATGAAATTCTTTTTATGAAAGAAGGGGAATTTCTGTATACCGGAAGCCCGCAGGAAGTCATTTCCGCGGCGAAAGAGAAAGTATGGAGTCTGACGGTTTCCGCAAAAGATGTGGAAGAATACATGAAACATTATAAAATGGCAAACAGCAGGACGGTTCCTGACGGCATGCAGCTTAGGCTTCTTTCCGAAAAAAAGCCGCATCCGGACGCTTATGAGGAGATACCGACATTAGAAGATGCATTTTTATCCTTTATGGGAGAAAAAGCGGGGGAGGAAGACGATGTTATATTATGAATTAAAAAAGATATGGGTGAAACCCGGAACAAAGATTGCCATGGTGATATTGGCAGTATTGTTATTCGTTACATGTTGGTCTGCCGTCCGGGGTGTATATTGGCTGGATGATAATCACGAGCGTGTGTACGGTATAGAGGGGATTCAGACGTTAAAGGCAGCGAAAAAGGAATGGGCAGGAACATTGACCGAAGAAGTCATAGCAGATGTTATCAGGGAAAATACAAGAATCAATGAGACGCCGGAGGCTCGCTCTGAAGATATCGACCAACAAAATATTGCCTATGGGTGGAAACAGGGGTTTGCTGATATCAGATATCTGATTATGCGTTCTTTCTGTGAGTTTCAGGAAGCGGATTATTATAAGCCGGATAGGTTAAAACCGGAGGATGCGCAGTATTTCTATGAAAACCGGACTAAACATCTGAAGGACTGGCTGGGCGAAGAGTATCCGCAGAGTAAATTATCTGAAGATGAGAGAGAATTTCTCATAGAGCGGTATGAGGCGCTTGAAACCCCTCTGGAATACGATTATGCAGACGGGTGGAAGCAGTTATTTGAATTTTCTTCCATGATTACAATGATTATGATGCTTGTACTTGGCTTTGTGTCAGCGAGTGTTTTTGCGGGAGAGTTCAGTTATAAAGCGGACGCCATATTCTACTCGTCCTACCATGGAAGAAGGG
>CAMWWS010000437.1 GCA_947178085.1 uncultured Lachnospiraceae bacterium
ATGTATGCCTGTGGTATTACCGCTTCCGGTAATGCACATATCGGTCATGCATTTCAGGCGTGTGTGTTTGATATGATCACGAAATATCTTACATACAGGGGATACGATGTTACTTATGTCAGAAATTATACGGATGTTGATGATAAAATTATTGACAGGGCCAAGCAGCTTAATATGGACCCTTTAGATTTTGCACAGACAATCATGGAAAAGACTGATAAAGAATTGGCTGCTCTTGGTGTTGACAGACCTACTATCCAATCTAAGGCTACTGAGTGTATGGATGATATTATTCAGTTAATAAAAACATTAGAAGATAAGGGGTATGCATATAGAGCTGACAGCGGAGATGTGTTTTATAAAGTGTCTGCATTTGAACGATATGGAAGCTTTTCAAATCGATTGCTAGATAACAGTATTCATGGTGTTCGAATAGAAGTTGATGTTAACAAGCATGATGAACGTGATTTTGCATTGTGGAAAGCAGCAAAAGAAGGTGAGATTTCCTGGGATAGTCCTTGGGGAAAAGGCCGTCCGGGATGGCATATTGAATGTTCTGCCATGAGTATGAAATATTTGGGGGAAACATTAGATATTCATGGAGGCGGTAAAGATTTAATTTTTCCGCATCACGAAAACGAAATTGCTCAATCGGAAGCAGCAACCGGTAAGCTTTTCTCTCGTTACTGGCTTCATAATGGACTGATTAAAGTTAATGGTCAGAAAATGAGCAAGTCATTTAATAATGGTATTTTGCTTCAGGATATAGTAGGAAAATATAATCAGGATGTAATCAGGCTTACACTGCATCAGAATCATTATCGGTCTGATGTTAATATTGTTGACGGAATGTTTGAACAGTACGAGAAGAAAGTTTATAATCTGTATAAATCTTTTGCTGTTGTTGAAGCAAATACTGCAGATTTAACTCCAAATGAGGAAAGCAGCATTGTTTGCGAGGTAGAAAAGGCTTTTATCAATGCTATGGATAATGATTTTAACACTGCGCTTGTAATTGCCGATTTATTCCAGTATGCTAACAGATTAAATAAACTTATTAATAAAAGTCAGTATCAGGATGCCTTGGACATGGTATATATTCTGAGAAAAATGTATGCCATTATTGGTATTTGCCAGCAAGATGCTGAAACGGTTGTTGAACAAATAAAAAACAAATATCTGGATATATACGGTATTACCGAGAAGGAAATTGAGGAACTTGTTGAGAAAAGAATGCAGTATAAAAAGGTAAATGATTATGAATCGGCAGATAAAATAAAGCAATATTTGTTATCGCATTCTATTGAGGTAAGAGACAGCAGAGATAAGATAGAATGGGATTTCCTGATTAATGTAAATGTGCAGTCGTAGTAATGTTTATGCTTAAGGTTTACGAGTTCACCGGAGTAATTGGTGGACTCCTTTTTTTATGGTTTAGAGAAAAAACGAAAATATTTTTTATAGTGTGCTGTAAATTACATGAATGGCGTCTTATAGGATGAACGGAAAAATACAGAAGGAGGAAATTACAATGAATGACAAAGACATTGTGCAATTATTTTTTGAACGTTCGCAACAGGCAATTAACGAATTGTCACAAAAATATGGGAAGCTTTGTTTTCATATTGCTTTTAATATTCTGAAAAGCAATGAGGACGCCGAGGAATGTGAAAATGATACTTATTTAAAAACATGGAACAACATTCCGCCTGACGAACCTATGTGTTTGAGAGCTTATATCAGTCGGATTGTGCGTAATTTAGCACTTTCCAGATATCGATATAATCACAGACATATGCGGGATAGCCATTTACAAGTCTATTTATCGGAATTGCAGGATTGTATACCGGCTTCTCAGGATGTGGAGACTTCGGCTGATGATACGGTGAATAATGCAATCCGGGATTTTTTATCGACGCAGGATGTGACTTCCAGAGCATTGTTTATCCAAAGGTATTTTTACATGGAAAGAATTTCTGTTCTTTCAAAGAAATTTGGGTTAAAAGAAAGCAATATTTCTACGAAACTGAATCGGACAAGATTAAAATTGAAGCAATATTTGGAGAGAGAGGGGGTTATGCTATGAAGCCGGAAGAAAGATTGTTAGAGCTGATAGGAAATATCCCGGAAGAAATGCTGGACGAGGCTTTGAATGTAAAAAAGATATGTAAGCCTTGGAAAAAAAGAGTGTTTTACGGTTGTGTAGCAGCAGCCTGCATAGTTGTGTTGTTTATGAGATTTGTTCCCGCGGGGCAGGTGATGGCGGCACAGATTAAGGAGCATGTAGAACGTTTGTTGGAAGAACTGTTCCCGCCAAAGGATATCCCGATGACAATGGAGGGGATGGAAGAGAATATTCCCCATGATATATATGGAGAATTGCCAAAAGAGACAGAAGAGTTTCCGGGGGAGTCGAAAGAAGTTTCGGGGGAAAGTGCAGATAAGGCAGGATTTGCCATTTATGTTGATATGGATTCCTTCGAGCTGATAGAAGATGACGATTGCCATATTATCCGTGGAAAGCGTATAATTTATACAAGACAGGACGCCATCAGGGATAACGCGATGCTGCTGGAAGGTTTACCGGAAGAAGAGGCGGAGCAAAACATTCAGGAGATTGTGGAGAAGACACAGGAGTTTTATGACAATTTCCCCATAGGTGAGATTCGCATTACGC
>CAMWWS010000438.1 GCA_947178085.1 uncultured Lachnospiraceae bacterium
CATCCTCATATTGTTCAAATTCTGTCAATCCCAATAAATCAGACGGTAAATTCAATGTGATTCCTCTAAAATCAATGTCACTGTTGTCATTATTTGTTCCATAAGCATAGCTTCCTCCGAGTCCCATAAGAATTATGCGATTTCCAAGTCTTGGATTTGTTCTTAAAAAATCATATTCCGCTGCATGCATCAATTTTATAAAATCCATTGCAGACTTCCTTCCTGTTACTGTACAATCATACTTGACATTATTTTATTGCGACATTTATTACGACATCAAAGTGCCATCGGTTTTACATTGTGCTTTGCCCCTCTATACTACCATATGCACCTTCACATTTCCATAATAAATACGGCTTTTTCCATTCTTTTTATTACCTACTCAAAATGATCTAAATAGCCTTGCAGCTTTTCTGCGAGTTTCCCAATATGCACACCGTCAACAAAAGAATGATGCACCTGTACAGAAAACGGCATCAATATTCTCCCATCTTTTTCATAAAATTTTCCCCAATCAAACAGAGGTGTGGCATTATCCTTTTTTCCGGAATCAGTATGAGAAATATGCGTATATGATACCCACGGAAATGGAGAAAATTGATAAATATCATTTGCCATTGGTGCAGTAAAATATGCTGTTTGCTGTTCTTCCGTCTTCTTTGCCAAAGCAACATAGTCTTCAATCTTATTCTGCATCGGAACATTCACTACCTTAAAAAGTTCCGTATCTTTGTTAAGGTATGTAAATGATGTATTGATTGTTTCAAATACAGCAGGCTTCCCATCCGCAAAACGGCAGCGAAAAGCTTCAATCTCGTTTGCACACTTGGTTACCGCGTACACAAACGAAAATGTAAAGGAATAATCTCTCTCTTTTACCTTTGAAAGAAAATTTGTCACATCCAAATCAAATGTTACACAATACTGCGGCTGAACACTGTTCCTAAATATCTCACAATGCATAGCTCTGTTCCATGTAGATACATCAATAAACTGCATCAGACTTCCTCCTTTAAATTGATTCTATAATTAATTTTTTATATAATACTTTATTAGTTGTCTGATGTCAATACGTTGTATTATGTGTTTAATTAAAAAACAGGCACCTACATTCGCAAGTGCCGGCAAATCATTCAATATTCAGCTCTTTTATGGCGTGCATGATATGAATTTTCATGGCATTCCTAGCACCTTCTGCATTTCGCTGTTCCAAAAAATCCATTATCATCCTGTGATCGCCTATTGTATCATTCATTGCTTTTTCGCTTTGAACAGATAGCACAACCCCTTTTGAAATTGCCTGATATAATATCGGCATAAGTTTATTCATAAATTCATTATGTGTAGCCTGCGCAATTGCTTTATGAAAAGCGTGCTCATCTTTTGTTCTATCCTCTCCGTTTTTAATCTCGCATTCAATCCGTTTTCCATAGTCGAGTATCCTTTTTATTTCTGCATCTGTTCCCCTCTGAGCAGCCAAATAAGCCGCTTCCGGTTCAAAAATCAAACGCATTTCGTAGAGGTCCCTCGCATTGACTTTGATGGAAGACAATTGTTCCAAATCCTGCGGTTGCTCCAATGCCTTATGCGTGACATAAGTTCCTTTACCACGCCTAATCTCCAGTATATCGTAGGCAACCAGTATTCTTATTGCTTCCCGCAGTGTTGTTCGGCTTACATTCAGTTCTTCCGATAATTCCAATTCATTGGGGAGCTTATCACCGACAGAAAAACGCTTTTCTACGGTTATCATAGATAAAATGTTATCAGCGACACTTTGGGAAAGCATTTTACTTTTCATTAATTAACCACCTTTTTCGTTTTCCGACGTATGCTCATTCGAGCACGTATAATGTCTGACGCTATTATACTATGTATAACTGATAACTTCAAATCAAAAATCATCTACCGTTCTCTCCACATCATAACGGTATTTAGTTGGTCATTAGATGCTTCTTTATTGATGACTTTATACTTGCCTTATGCTACAATGAGCATTAATAAAAAACATAAATATATCTATCCAATGAGAAGCAAATAGTGTAATACACATTTATAAGCAGATAGGAGTAACATCATATGATATACGAAATCGCAAACAGCCAAAATGTCTCCGCTCTATTCGGCGAATGGGAAGAAACACTCATTTGGTCTTGTTTACAGGGAATTATGGGAAAACTTTATGCAGACGATTTGGTCAATCCTACAACAGCAATGGCTATTCTTGGAGATTTTACCTTTTTTGCCGGAAAACCCAGCATGGAGTTGGTATCTTACAAACCGGATTGGTGTAAGCAGGATTTTATGATTATGGTTCCGCAAAACGAAGACTGGCAGAATGCAATCATATCATTTTATGGGAGTAAAGCAAAAATTGTTTCACGTTATGCGATAAAGAAAGAACCTGATATTTTCGATAAGATAAAACTGGAAAAAGCAATTTCTGCTCTTCCAAAAAAATATCAGCTTTGCATGATTGACGAGCCGTTATATGAAATGTGTAAGGCAGAAACATGGAGTGTAGATTTGGTATCACAATTCTCAAATTATGACACATATCACAAACTTGGATTAGGTGTGGTAATATGCCACAATAATAGAATTGTATCTGGCGCTTCCTCTTACTCCAGATATCGGGAAGGAATTGAAATCGAAATTGATACCAAAG
>CAMWWS010000439.1 GCA_947178085.1 uncultured Lachnospiraceae bacterium
TGTTTTACGTTTAAAATACTTATTCATACCATATTTTTCCACAGTCACCGCCTTCTTAAAATTCTTGTTTATCGAATACTGCAGCGACTCACCAAGAGAACTATAATGTCCCTTAATCTCAGTTTTGCCAATCACCATTAATTTCTTATCAAGCTTTCTCTCCTGATGCGGCAATAAAATACTCCAAGAAAGTGTCTTCCCCTTTTTACCATTTTTATCTGTTGCCTGCACATTAATATCCAGTCGTGTAGCTTTCTCAATATACTTTCTCTTTATGAGAAAGCTGTTTTTCTCATAGTGCTTATTGGAATACAAAACTTTCTTTTTGTTCCCATTCTTCATGGAAATGCTGTAAGAATATTCTGCATTATTTTTGCCCGCATTCCAGCTCATCTTAATCTCATCTTTCACGATGTCTGCAACACAGAGTTTTGATATGTCCGTCACCTTATATGGTGCCTTTTTTATGTATTTTGTCTCTACATAAGCCTTCTTACCACTGAAATATACTGTTGTCCAGCTTTCATCTGACTCGGATGTAAACATCTCTATTTCTGCACCCATGGAAAGAATACCAGCCCGCTGCGAACCAGTGTCCTTGGACTGGTAAGCATACACGTTTTCATTTTCCTTCACATTTATAATTTCTCCCATCACTGCGCCCGCCGGCATTTTTGTGCCTTTTGCGGTGAAGTTCAGATACCTGCTGTCCAGATAATAGACGCCTGGTACATCATACTTCAGATAACCTACTGCATTATTCTGCACCTTTTCACTTCCGTTGAACGATACTTTATAATACTTAACCGTGCTTCCCGGAGTCTTTGACGGCACCAGCTCTGTGGAAACCACATTCACTTCCGTACCTGTCGTCAGCGCATATACCGGAGTATATGTTTTCTCTCCTTCATCCGGGACCGGTCGCAGATATGCCAGCTTTGTCACAACGCCATTCCCTTTCTTTGGAATCTGCGCCTCAGAACTATATGGATGATTTTCATTAAGGCAAAAATCAATCCATACCTTGTTTCTTTGGATTTTATAAAAACCCGCCGGATGAGTTTGCAAAAAAATATCCATAGTCTTTTGACAAGCTCCGCCTGTGGCTATGCCATCTTCTGCATAATACGCATTCCATGCCTGGTATCCCCTGTCCCAAACCGTTACCCATTCCTCGTCACAGGCAATTACCTGAAACATACAGCCCTCATCCTCTATATACTGTGCGCCTTCCGACATCCGATAGAGCCTGCCTGATGATAAAAACGCACCATAGTTCTCAGATATATCTTTCAGGTATTCTAAGTTATCCTGTGGATAATATTTGCGGTCATATACATGTCCCTGAATTTCAGTATTCGGGTCCACAGCATACAGCTCATGTGCCTCACGCCCATCTTCAATCCACGAAGCGGTTGCCACATCATCCTCGCCGACCAGATAGGCGCTCGCGATTTTTTTTATACTTGGTTGGATGGGCCACAGGTTGTTGATACTGTTCTCACATCGGTTGATATAGGCAATCGTTTCCGGGTCATTAGCCAGCCCCGGTGTTGGCTTTGCCTGCACCACCAGCGGGTTCGTAACGGCGGACGCCAGAACAAATGACAGACAGAACATTACTGCCAGCATTTTCTTAAACAATTTTATTTTGTACATATACATTTTCCTCCTTTAACAATTTGATTGTCAAATTTATTTTATCATATTATGTCTTTTATTTCACCGATATAGTGTGAGTGGTAAATTATGGTATGAACAGTAAACAGCTACTCATTAATACTAAGTCACCCTCCCCATTCATTTTTTATTATAGTTTCCTTTTATGTGCCATTTCTGGCCACAGTCTTTCATATCAATCTTTCGATATAATCATGCTATCTTTTTGTTGCAAAATTAAGATTTATTTTCCTATAGATTAAAATAGCAATGGAATATTGCCATACAAAGCTATTCTCAAAATACCTACAATAATAAGATGTACTGGATAATATATATAGAAAAGCCATTTTGTCCATTTTGCCTTTCCTCTTTGCCCATTGTACCGCTTTAACAGCGGATATACTAAAATAACAAATAGCTGTATAATCCCATAAACTTTATTTACAAAGAAAAATGATACTATCGCATACAAAATCACCCATATCATCATATTTAACATCTGCTTTTTGAGTTTTCCTCTATTTCTATACATTCCCATGATTACTAAAACAGCAATACAACTCCAATCAGCTGGAAAAGCACTCCACACCAGAATAAATATTATGATGTGCTTTACAAAATTGTTAATCCCTAATTCTGCATCTTGTAACCACAGCACTATAACAGAAATAAATAGTGGATACATTACACTCGTTTGATTAAATATTCCCGTACTGAATGGTATGACATTTATACCAAATGCAAAACAATATGCGAAATGTGATATGATTGCAAATACCAATAACCGTAATATATATTTCTTTATATTGCGTGTGTAATAATATCCCTCACAAATAAAAAACCACATTATAGGAGCAGTTAATCGCCCAATAATATGCAGGAAAATGGCAACTGGATTTGCTGGAAATCCCGGATAAATTAAATCTGAAACATGGTCGATTGTCATTGCTATGATAGCAATCATTTTTAGATGATTTGAATTTAGCTTTCTATCCATAAT
>CAMWWS010000440.1 GCA_947178085.1 uncultured Lachnospiraceae bacterium
CATTATTGGTTTCCTTTTCCAGATTACGAAAACATACAATATTACCAAAAGTCTTTACCGAATTAAGAATGCGGTTTGTGCGCGAAAATGCCTGTAATAATCCATGATATTTCAAGTTCTTGTCCACCCATAAGGTATTCAAAGTGGTAGCATCAAATCCTGTAAGGAACATATTTACTACAATCAAAATATCAATTTCCCTGTTTTTCATCCTAAGAGAAACATCTTTATAATAATTTTGAAATTTATCGCTTGATGTATCATAATTGGTCTTGAAAATCTTATTATAATCATCAATAGCCATTTCAAGAAAATCTCTGGAACTTTTATCAAGTCCGTCTGTATTTTCTGAATTTTCATCTTCTACAAAATCATCATTTTCAGATTCATTTACACCATAACTATATATTGTTGCTACCCTCAATCTATGTGGTTGTCCTGCCGGTGCAGATTGCGGCAAATCTGCCATCTGTTTCTTAAATTCTGAATAATATAATTTTGCCGCATCTATAGAACTCACTGCAAAAATAGAATTGAAGCCCTTCATACGGACAGATTCTTTTATTTCTTCTACTTTGTCCCTATTCTTTGCCCGACTACTTGCTACATCTTGTACGTTCATCAATTTAGAAAAGTCGAAACTTTCCCTGTTTCTCTTCGTCTTTTGGTCAAAATGCTCCAAAATATACTTTACAATTTCAGAAATTCTCTGAGGCTCTAAAAGCGCTTTCTCTGTATCAATTGCCGATACTTGCTTATCCTGTCCTTGTTCCTTATCCTTAATCGTCTGGATATAGTCAATACGAAACGGCAGTACATTTTCATCATTAATTGCATCTACAATCGTATATGTATGAAGTTTATCGCCAAATGCCTGTGGTGTTGTACGCAAATTAACATTCTTTCCACTTCCGGCATTGTCAGCAAAGATTGGTGTTCCTGTAAATCCAAAAATATGATAGTTCTTAAAATTTTTGGTAATGGCAGTATGCATATCTCCAAACTGAGAGCGATGGCATTCGTCAAACACCAAAACAATATGGCGATTAAAAACCTCGTGGCCTTTATATCTTCTGATAAAATTATCTAACTTTTGAATCGTGGTAATGATAATCCGGGCATTATCATCCTCTAACTGATTCTTCAGAACGACCGTTGATGTATTGCTGTTGGCAGCCCCTTTTTGAAAACGGTCATATTCTTTCATCGTCTGATAGTCAAGGTCTTTGCGGTCAACAACAAAAAGCACCTTGTCCACAAAGTCAAGCCGGCTTGCTAACTGCGCTGTCTTAAATGATGTTAAAGTTTTACCGCTTCCGGTTGTATGCCAAATATATCCACCCGCTTCCAACGTTCCCAATTTCTTATAATTTGTGGCAATTTCAATACGATTCAATATTTTCTCTGTTGCGGCAATCTGATATGGACGCATAACAAGCAGTAATTCTTCCGAAGTAAATACACAATATTTTGTCAATACATTTAGAATAGTATGTTTTGACAAAAAAGTTTTCGTAAAGTCCACAAGATCAGATATAACCTTATTGCTTGCATCTGCCCAAAAAGAAGTGAACTCAAAACTATTGCTGGTCTTTTTTCCTCTATTTGCATTCTTTCCCTGTTCTTTAATATGGGCTGAACGAGTGGTATTGGAATAATACTTCGTGTGCGTTCCGTTTGAAATAACAAATATCTGCACATATTCATATAATCCGCTTCCAGCCCAAAAACTGTCCTGCTGATAGCGGTTAATTTGATTAAATGCTTCTCGGATCGCAACACCTCTGCGTTTCAATTCCACATGTACGAGGGGAAATCCATTTACAAGAATGGTCACATCATAACGATTATCAAACTTTGCTCCCTCATTCTGTGACACTTCATATTGATTAATCACCTGCAAACGGTTGTTATGGATATTCTTCTTATCTACCAGCGTAATGTTCTTCGTACTCCCATCATCACGCTCCATATTTTTGACTGCATCTTCCTGAATGGTACGTGTCTTTTCTACAATTCCTTCATTGGCGCTGGCTATGTATTTATGAAAAAAGCGCTCCCATTCTGTATCTGTAAAGTTATAGGAATTAAGCTGTTCTATCTTCTTTCGAAGATTAGCAATCAGCTCTGCCTCTGTATGGATTTGTAGATATTCATATCCCTGTTCTGTAAGCATACGAATAAACTCTTTTTCCAAATCTGCTTCACTCTGATAGCTGTCGGAACGCCTACTTTCTGGAATATATTCAGATACTACTGTACTTTCATTCATGGAAGCGACCATGTTATATGTACTCATTCGTTCAACTCCTTAAAAGTTAATAACTTGTCACGATAGTATTCATATTGTTTTTTTCTTGCTTCAATTTCTGCGGGAAGTCCAATATTAATGTCTGTGCAAATGACATCAAAATTATCCAATACATTTACAAGCTCTCGCTGTATAGCAAGAGGTGGCACACAAATTCTTATTTTTCCTATATCGTCCTTATTAATCTTAGTAGGTGTTGCATCCCTAAGAATTCTTTTATTCAATTCTCTTTTACCACACCCGCTTTCTATATAATATTTCAAATATTTGCTATCCAGAATATCGCTATTAGGTCTAAGCAACGCAAGAGCCACATAATATGCTAAATCGTCATTTCTATCAA
>CAMWWS010000441.1 GCA_947178085.1 uncultured Lachnospiraceae bacterium
GTATAGAATGGCACGGTCATAATGATTTTTACAAGGCGGTTTCAAACTCTACGACAGCATGGCTCTATGGCTGCGCAGGTGTCAATACGTCACTTTTCGGTATCGGAGAGCGTACCGGCAATACGCCGCTTGAGGCGATGGTGTTTGAGTATGCGCAGCTGCGCGGAACGTTAAACGGTATGGATACCACTGTAATTACGGAACTTGCAGAATATTATGAGAAAGAAATCGGATATCAGATTCCGCCGAGAACGCCGTTTGTCGGAAAGAACTTTAATATTACAAGAGCGGGCATTCATGCAGACGGTTTGCTGAAGAATGAGGAAATTTACAATATTTTTGATACAGAGAAATTTTTGCACAGACCGGTGCTTTGCGCCGTTTCAAATACTTCCGGTCTTGCGGGCATTGCGCATTGGATTAATACATACTTTAAGCTTCCGGAAGAGAAGAAAATTGAAAAGAATTCCGAGCTTGTGGCATATGTAAAAACATGGGTAGACGCCGAGTATGAGGGCGGACGCGTCACTGTTCTTACAGATGATGAGCTTTTAAAGGTCATTAACGAGGGATGCAGGACGCTCGGAATTACTTTTTAAATGAATAACCAGAACTTAGACAATATAAACAAAATAAGGTGCGATTACGCTTGCGACGAGCACCGTTTTTGTTTATATTGTCTAAGTTCGTAACTAGCGATAACAGTTTTTAAGCGAGGAAACATAATGCTCGATAAACAAAGAAAACAGCGTATGGCGCAGTGTCTGATAATACTGGCAGCATTTTCCATATATTTTAGTTTATCATGCTTTCTGCCAATATATAAGGCGCCTGACGAAATAATGAGATATGATGTTTCCGCATATATACTGGAGCATCATAGCCTGCCGGCTGGCTCGGATGAAGAAATAATAAACGAACTCTGGGGATTTTCCTATGCATTTACCCCTTACTTGCCATCAGTGCTTGCGGCGGGAATAATGGCAATAGTTTCTGTATTTAGCAGTAAAGCGGTTGTCATGGTTATTGCATCCCGTTTTATAAATGTCTTGGCGGCAACCGGCTGTGTCTGGCTGGGATTTAAAATCGGAGAAAAGCTATTTCCTGAATATGAAAACCGTTTCCAATATTCTGTTTTCATAGGATTTCTCCCGCAGATTGCGTTTTTGGCGGCGTACCTTAACAATGATGCTTTTGCCGTATTTACGTCAATGCTTATTTTATTTGGCTGGATTTATGGGAAGGAACAGCATTGGAGCTATAAAAGCTGTCTGTTTCTGGGATTTGCCATCAGCCTGTGCGCATTGACTTATTATAATGCCTATGCATGGATAGCCTGCAGCATTTTATACTATTTCGGAACTGTTATGAAGGATGAAGGCATTGAGAATAAGTGGAAATATGCCATAAGTCATGGTTGTGTCATTGCATTGACAGCGCTGGTATTGGCCGGGTGGTTCTTTATCAGAAATGCGGTACTTTATAACGGGGACTTCTTAGGAGTAAGCGCACAGAAGGCCTGTGGAGAGCTGTATGCTGTGGATGCTCTTAAGCCGTCTAATCGCATGACTTATGCGAATGAAGGAAAAACGATATGGAATATGCTTACGGAAACGGAATGGATAAGCTATAGCGTGAAGAGCTTTTTTGCATGTTTCGGCGCTCTGGATATATGGGTATCAGCCAAATATTATGTATGTTATGGAGGATTAATGTGCATAGCCGGAGCAGGTTTTGTATATGGCTGTCTGAAAAGGAAAGGAAGAAGCGAAAACAGGTTGTTGTATTTATGCTGTGCGTTGTGTATGGTAATCCCTGTGATTTTGAGCGCTTATAATTCATATTCCAGTGATTTTCAGGCTCAGGGTCGATATCTGATGCCTGCGCTCCCTGCGCTTATGATATTCGTAGTAAAAGGATATCAACAGATTGACGACATACTGGGAAAACGAAGGCAGTATGCTGCAATTGCAGCATGCGCACTGTGGCTCTTGTGTTTTGTAATGATTTTCGTGAAGGTGATGTTGCCGCAGCTTTATATTGGAATTAATAATATTTGAACGAAAGGAAAAAAGGGATGAAAATTCAGACTATCGATATTGTAGGATTAGGCGCACTTGGCGTGATGTATGCAGACTTCTTCACGAAGAAGCTGGGTAAGGAGAATGTACGTGTACTTGCCGACCATGACAGGATTGAGAAATATAAAAAGGAAACAATTACTTTCAACGGCGAAGTATGTGATTTTAATTATTGTGATGCAGCAAAAGAGAGCCGCAAGGCGCGGCTTATTCTGTTTGCGGTAAAGTACGGAGCCTTGGAGACGGCTATGGAAGAAGTGGCACATCTGGTCGGTCAGGATACGGTTCTGATTTCTGCATTGAACGGAATCCGCAGCGAAGACGATTTAGGCGCTAAGTTTGGATGTGAAAAGGTAGTACACTGTATCGCACAGAAGATGGATGCACAGAAAACAGGAAGCACTGCGACATGTGCCAATAAGGGTGAACTGGCGCTTGGTATTATGAATGGCGGCAGAGAAGAATGTCTGGCTGAGGTTAAAGAATTTTTTGAAGAAACAGGCTTCGCATATTCCTGTCCGGACGATATGAGGCATGCCATGTAGGGCAAACTGATGTGTAATGT
>CAMWWS010000442.1 GCA_947178085.1 uncultured Lachnospiraceae bacterium
ACTTATTACTTTGGTTTTGATGGAGAACAATATGAATTATCTTTTTAAACAAATTTTTTTAAAAAATCCTGACAAGGAAGAAAATGGAATTTTCTATTTTAACGCGGATGATGACGGAGATTATTTTACCGAAGAAGATATTAATGATTGGAGAACCATCTGGTTTCAAAATAATTGGAACGAGAGGAAATTATTAGAAAATCAGGCTTCAAACTATTTGATTTCTGCTATCATCGAAATGGGCTGCCCGGTCATTGAGCTTGCCTGTGGTCCGGGTATGGGATTGATTCCATCTATAAAACAAATAAATCCTTCTTTTCCCTGCATGGCAACAGATGCAAGCTCTCTTGTTGTAAGCGAGTGGAAACGTTACCTTGATGAAAAGGAGAAGTATGATGCGCTTGACTTTGCGCAGTTTTCTGTTTTGGATATGCCGATAAAAAGCGGAACCGTACAGGCATATAGCAGCTTTATCGGGATATCTTCTACCCGCAGCGGAGATTCGGGCTATCGTTTGGCGTTATCCGAAATATATCGTACTCTCGTTGACGGAGGCTTATTATATACGATAGAAAATGAGTGGTCGGATGTCCCTGCAATTTTGGGGTTATTTGAAAAAATGAACAGACAGCCATGGACTTGCTTTTGTGAAGAGCAGATATCCTGGCATGACCGCTTTATTGAAAGCGGTTTTGAAATTGTTTACGAACAGCAATATGAATACCGCAGTCTCCGCACCGATGACAATGAATTAGGCAAAGCTTCCTTAGAATTTGGCGTCGATATCGGAATGAATTTTACAGCGTATATTGTTAAGAAAAATAGTTCATTGCTTAGTCAGGGTTCATTATTTAAGAACTAAAAAACAGCGCAGTATCAGGGAGAGAATAATGAAACGAAAAATCAAGATTACGGCTGATTCAAACGAAATGCAATGGTTATACTCACAAGATTGGGAGTATTATGATTATGGTAATTGTAAAAGACATTTGCAGATTATCTTTCCATACAGGTCGGAAATGAGAAAGGAGGAAAAGTATCCGCTCATCTTATTTATTCCCGGTTCTGCCTGGCATAAACAGGAAATGTATAATGACATTCCGCAATATGCGATTCTTGCTAAACGAGGATTTGTTGTTGCTGCAATGGAATATCGCGAGTCTGATATTGCAGCTTTTCCGGCTCAAATTGAAGATGTATATAACGCATTAAATTTCATACCAAGTATTGCGGATAATTTCCATATTGATACAAGTAAAATTTTCCTTATGGGAAATTCTTCCGGCGGGCATATTGCTATGATGTCGGTTCTTTTTAATGCGCATGGATTATGTAATGCATTACCGAAAATTTCCGGAGTTATTTGTGAAAGCGGTTCAACGGATTTACTAATCTGTGCAAAAGAAGAGCTTCCGCCATGGATGAAAATTCGCCCATCTGCTGTACTTCTTGGTGTTGATAAAATTGAAGGTAATGAAGAACTTGCAGAAAAAGCTTCTTGTTCTATGTATATTTCAGAGAATATTGAACTTCCGCCGGTATTGCTTATACACAGTGAATATGACCCGATTGTGTCCGTGGCAAATAGCAGGACGCTATATGAAAAGCTTGTTTCTTCCCATCATAATGTTTTATATTATGAGCTTGAAGAAAGTGATGCACATGGGGGTGCAGCCTATTATGATAGTGCGATATTGGACATTATTCAGGAATTTTGCACAAAGTGTATATCAGAAATGTGCCCTGAGGTTGGAGATGAGCGAGAGTAGAGTTCGAGTGAAAAAATGACATAAATCAAAACCTTAATTTTAGTATTGACAAACGTCACCTCAAAATATATCATATTAGATATATACCAAATATGATATAGGAGGATTGAATGAACGAAACAGTTTATATTTATTTAAAATTAGAGAATGTGAAAGCAGAAGAGCATGAAGAGCTGATTAATAAAATGGATAATATGCTTTTGTCGGTAGGGCTTAAGTACAGTGGATTTCAGAATATGTATATTCCGCAGGATCATAAAAGGCGGGATGATATGGTATTTGATGCGATTCATATGCTGGAAACCTGTGATTGGTTGAAAGGTATTTATGATTATGTCCTGGTCGGGAATCAGTGTTTTAATAAGGGGCTGGATGCTATTGATTGTTCCTGTATGGCTTGGCCGAAAGAGTATAAAATGGCATATTATGAAGAGTATTATCTGAAAACAAACAAGCTTCCGCATGGGATATTGGTGGATGAGAATGATTGTCTGGCAGATGGATATATTTCTTACCTGCTTGCACAAAAATATAAGTTAAGACAGAACATAGTTGATGGGCTTGAAATCTATCGTGTAGAGAGTGATGTTCCATATAAGAAAATTGTGGCAGGAAGGCATGGTGTCTTTGAGCAAGGTGATATTACTGTAAAAAGTGAAAAGCATTATAAATGGATATATGATATAAAAACGCCTGTTGTTCCGGGGGATGTGTTACTTGTAAATACTAAAAAAGGGAAAGATTTTATGGTAGTAGAAAAGATCTTTTATGAAGCAGGAAATAAAAATTTAAGTTCTTATAAAAAAGTAATAAAACATACCGGGAAAAGGCTGGAAAGAATATAACTATAAAGCAG
>CAMWWS010000443.1 GCA_947178085.1 uncultured Lachnospiraceae bacterium
AGTATAATATTGAATGAACCCAACATTACATGTAATGTTGGGTTTTTTCTTGTTTTATTATCATATGGGATGCTATAATGAGTGTTAATGAGAAAAGAAAGAGGTATTTCGTATGGCTTATTTTTTCCTGACACTGATAATTACGGCACTGATGACATTTCTGCCTCCGTTTTTTCTCTATCTTATTTTTCCGGAGCCATTCGGCGTTTCGATGCCAATCTATGTGAGTGCGCCGCTTCTGTTACTTTTCTGCTTTATAGTCATGTTTGGCTATGGATATATGATTACGAAAGCAAGTCCCCATAAACCGTCCACCAAAGCGGGGCTTTATGCTCCTCTTGTCACGCCGCTTATCTGGTATTTGTTTATTATGGGAATCTGTAATCTATTCAATACAATCGATGAATGGGCGATGCTCTTTCTCGGATTAGGGACAATTCATTTGTTTGGCGTTACCGTTATTGAAGAAGGTGTACAGATACCCGGATATGACATGTGGCATTCCATACTGCTCTGGAACCTGCTATATGACGCTACCTTGCTTTTAGGATTTACTCTCGGAGAACGAATCTCCGCAAAAAGGGAAGATGAACCGCGGATGCCTTTTTCTTATCATAAAAAAGCTGTAACAGCTGCTCTTGTTATTATTGTTTTCCTCTATTCCTTAAGTGAGTTTTCACTTTTTAAACAGCGTGAAGATATCGTGGACTCAGCACATCCTTCCTATAATTTTCATTATGCAGGAGGTTATTCCAGTATTGATTTGCGTCCTTATGACGTAACAAATGAGGATAATATTCTGGTCACACTGAATGAGTCTGCTGCTTTCACCATCACTGAGCCTCAGGAAATGCCCATTATGGATGGGGCGGAAGCCGCCTATCCCGTTTATTCCGCTTTTGCCAACGCCTGCTATACGAACATTGCTGAAATTCAGGAGAAAGCACAAGAATCCAAGTCGGATACCGTCATGCCGATTCAATTTAAAAACACTATCTATGCTTATGAAAAACTATTGTCCGGAGACATTGATATTTTCTTCGGTGCAAGACCTTCGGAAGCACAGTTACAAATGGCGGAAGAGGCCGGCGTAGAGCTGAAACTGACGCCAATCGGGAAAGAAGCATTTGTTTTCTTTGTAAATGAGAATAATCCGGTGGATGCTCTCAGTTCTGAGCAGCTCCGCGATATTTACTCCGGCAGAATTACTAACTGGCGTAAGACCGGAGGTAAGAATCAGAAAATTCTTGCTTTTCAGCGTCCTGAAAATTCCGGTTCTCAGACCATGATGGAATATTTTATGGGTGATACGCCTTTAAAAAAGCCCCTGCAGGCTGAATCCGAAATGAGTATGGGGGGTGTTGTAAGAGAAACAGCCGCCTATGAAAACAGCGCATCCGCCTTGGGCTACAGTTTCCGTTATTATACGACTATTATGATGACAAATTCAGGCGAAGATGTTGCCGGCATTAAGCTGCTTGCCGTGGACGGTGTTTATCCTGATACCGAAACAATTCGTTCCGGGGAATATCCATACACGACACAGCTTTATGCTATTACCACAACAGACCGTATGAATGCCAAAAGCACCATTGAACCGTTTCTTGAGTGGATGATTGGCCCACAGGGGCAGCAAATTGTTTCCGATACCGGATATGTGGCAGTTAATTAGTAGATTATTCATGTTGGTAAAACTCTATCCACCATTTCTCAAAATGACTGCTTCCATCCTCATCCCATACAATCAGAAACTTTGCAAACCCCACATAATCTGCAACTCCTCTCCCATAGAGATACACGGATGTCTGTAATGCGTACCCGTCCTCATACTCCACACAATGTACATCATAAAATCCTCTGCCGTTAGTCCCCCCACAACTATAATCCCGCTCCGAATCAGGCGCTTCAATCACAATTTCATCATTCAGATATTCACAATAAGCTATGTAAGAATCCTCCTTTTCCGTTTTCGTAACCGAAACCAAAATATAGCCGTCAACATAGTAATCTTCATGCGTTTCGGCAGGTATTTCCATTTTTTCCATGGTTTGATTCTTATATTTCAATATCTGATTATACCAGTCCCCTACCCCGCCGTTTCCTGTTCCCCTTGCGCCAAACACAATCTCCGTATTTCCATCATTGTCCAAATCGGCGCTGGAAACGTAGAAGTCGGTAAAAAAAGGAAAATACTTCTCATAAAAACAGTATGTTTTCTCCCCATTCATATAAAAGTAGATGCAGCCTGTCCCGTATAGAAATTTCTTTTCAGACACCTGCATCATAATCGCAATATCATTTTGACCGTTTTGGTCGAAATCGTCTATTACAAGTCCTCTAAGTTCCATTACCCCATTCTGAATTACATCATCCCGGCAAAGCATCTGAAAATAGCTTTCCGCCTCTGCCTTCTTTAACCCAAACGATTCCGCCTTTTCATAAAAAGCCTTTTCGTTCGCCTCATCCAGCTCCTTGTTCTCTCCGGCATTCGCAATCGTAAACTGCGCCGCCAGACGATATATCTCCAACTCTTTTCCTGCACCCTTACTGATGGTTTTCGTAATGCGATACTGCCCGTCAGGCAGGATGCCATGAAAATACGTCCATTTT
>CAMWWS010000444.1 GCA_947178085.1 uncultured Lachnospiraceae bacterium
ATACAGAGATTACGGGGATGGTTTTAAAAGCTGAACCAATAGGCGAATATGACAGAAGAGTTGTTATTTTGACGAAAGAAAGAGGAAAGCTTTCCGCCTTTGCCAAAGGCGCAAGAAGGCAGGGCAGCAGATTACTTGCGGCTACCAATCCTTTTTCTTTCGGCAGTTTCAGGCTTTATGCGGGAAGGTCTTCTTATAATCTTCTTGAAGCCAATATCAGCAATTATTTTGAAGGATTAAGGACCGATTTTGAAGGCGCCTATTATGGAATGTACTTTTTGGAAGTTATGGATTATTATACGAGAGAGAACAATGAAGATAAGGAAATGTTAAAGTTGCTGTATCAGTCGCTTCGGGCGCTTATGCACGAAAAATTTCCCAATGATATGGTGCGCTACATATTTGAAATGAAGGCAATGGTAATAAACGGAGAATTTCCCGGAGTTCCCGAGAATGGAAACTTTGAAGAATCTACCATATATGCCGTGAATTATATTATGACATCTTCGGTTGAAAAACTATATACTTTTACGGTGACAGACACGGTGCTTGCACAGATGAAAGAGATTGCTGACGAATATAGAAGACGCTATGTGGATAAGCCCTTTAAAAGTCTGGAAATACTGGAAGATATAAAGTCTTGAATATTCTGACTAAGTCAGATATAATGTAGTACAGCCGAGGGAGGGAAAATTTATGAAAGAATGGAAAAAAATTCCGATAATTATGTTAGCAATGATATTGTCGGCATATTTATTAGCAGGCTGCGGCAATGGAAAGCCGGTACTTTCTGCTGATATGGATACGGTTTCCATTAAAAAAGACGGGACAATCGAACATATGATTATAACCCGGTTTGAAAAGGACTATTACAATATTGATGGGCTTACTGCGACAGCACAGGAGAAAATAGCCGGCTTTAGTGACGGAACGGATAATATTATGCTTGAATCCGCGGAAGAAAAAGATGGAAAAATAATTGTTAAGATGATATATAAAACGGGAGACGACTACACGCAGTTCAACAACAGAGAGTTATTTTATGGTACAGTTGCAGAAGCATCTGCAATGGGATTTTCCGTACGGAATATTTTTTCGGAAGATGGTACGGCATTGAAAGATACAAAACAGATATGGGAAAATCATGTTGTGATCATACAGACGAAAGAGGGAGAAGGACTGGATATAAACGTATATGATAAAATCCTATATACCAGCGAGAATATAACCCGCTCCGGTAATAATGACGCTATAATTACAGCCGGAGAGTCAGATATGATTTCATGTATTGTTTTTAAATGATATAATTTCATACTTAGGAAGGAGAATGGTTTAACAATGGAAAAAACGATGGAAAAGATAGTTGCTTTGGCGAAAGCGAGGGGATTTGTGTATCCCGGGTCGGAGATATATGGTGGCTTGGCGAATACATGGGATTATGGTAATCTCGGTGTAGAGTTGAAGAATAATGTTAAAAAGGCATGGTGGCAGAAGTTCATCATGGAAAATCCTTATAATGTAGGTGTAGACTGCGCTATCTTGATGAATCCGCAGACATGGGTGGCATCGGGACATCTCGGTGGCTTTTCAGACCCGCTCATGGATTGCAAGGAGTGTCATGAGCGTTTTCGTGCAGATAAGCTGATTGAAGACTATGCGCAGGAAAATGGCATTACCCTGACAGAACCCATAGATGGCTGGACACAGCAGCAGATGAAGGATTTCGTAGAAGAAAATAATATTCCGTGTCCGACTTGCGGTAAGCATAATTTTACGGATATCAGACAGTTTAACCTTATGTTCAAGACTTTTCAGGGCGTTACCGAAGATGCCAAAAATACGGTATATCTAAGACCGGAAACTGCACAGGGCATATTCGTAAACTTTAAGAATGTGCAGAGAACTTCCCGCAAAAAGATTCCTTTTGGTATCGGACAGATTGGAAAATCTTTCAGAAATGAGATTACGCCGGGTAACTTTACTTTCCGTACCAGAGAGTTTGAGCAGATGGAACTGGAATTCTTCTGTGAGCCGGGAACCGATTTGGAATGGTTCCAGTATTGGAGAGGCTTCTGCCGCGACTGGCTGATTTCTCTTGGGATTAAAGAAGATGAGATGCGTCTCAGGGATCATTCTCCCGAGGAACTTTGTTTCTATTCTAAAGGAACGACTGATATCGAATTCCTATTCCCATTTGGCTGGGGTGAACTGTGGGGAATTGCCGACAGGACAGACTATGACCTGACGCAGCATCAGAACACATCAGGCGAGGATATGTCATATTTTGACGATGCTAAAAATGAAAGATACGTACCATATGTTATTGAACCGTCACTCGGCGCAGACCGTGTTGTTTTGGCGTTTTTATGTGCAGCTTATGACGAAGAGGAAATCGGTGAGGGCGATGTGCGAACTGTATTGCATTTCCATCCTGCGCTCGCGCCTGTTAAGATTGGCGTACTACCACTTTCCAAGAAGCTGAATGAGGGTGCAGAGAAGATTTTCACAGAGTTGTCTAAAAAATATAACTGCGAATTCGATGATAGAGGAAATATAGGTAAACGTTACAGAAGACAGGATGAAATTGGCACACCGTTCTGCGTTACATA
>CAMWWS010000445.1 GCA_947178085.1 uncultured Lachnospiraceae bacterium
GGTGCATGCATTTTGTATTAAGACAAAGGAGCAGGTTAAAAAACTGTGGCAGCATAAGAGGCGTAATTTCCAAACTTGAATATAAGAAGATTGAGAAGAAAGCCATGCAGCGTTATGGAACGCAAAGTTTTCCGGATCAGGAAGAAACGGAAAGGCAAAGGGGAGAGAGGTTCCCCAGGATGATTAAGTTCAGCATTTTAGTACCCCTTTATAATACGCCTGAGAATTTTTTGCGTGAAATGATTGACTCCGTGATGGCGCAGACTTATGAGAAATGGGAATTATGTCTGGCGGACGGTTCTGATGCTGAGCATGGAAATGTAAGACAGATAGTGGAGGAATATCAGAAAAAAGACGGCAGCGGCAGGATAATTTATGAAAAGCTGGAAAAGAATGAAGGAATCTCAGGCAATACTAATCATTGCCTGGCAATGTCCACAGGTGAATATATTGGGCTGTTTGACCATGACGACATTCTCCATCCGAGCGTTCTGTATGAATATATTAAAGCAATTAATGAAAAAAATGCGGATTATCTGTACTGCGATGAAACGACTTTTAAGAGCGGCAATATAAACCAGATGCTGACCATGCATTTCAAACCGGATTATGCAGTGGATAATCTGCGCGCGAATAATTATATCTGCCATTTCAGCGTGTTTTCCAGAAAGCTGCTTGACGGTACGGAACTCTTCCGTTCCAGATTTGATGGGAGTCAGGACCATGACATGATACTGCGCCTTACAGACAGGGCGGAGCATGTAGTGCATGTGCCGAAGCTTATGTATTATTGGCGAAGCCATCCGGGTAGCACAGCCTCAGATATAAATGCCAAACCATATGCCATTGAATCGGCTAAGGGAGCCGTAGCAGATCACCTTAAGCGGCATGGATTTGAACATTTTCAGATTACATCTACTCGTGCATTTGAAACGATTTTTAAGATAAGATATCAGATTATCGGCAGTCCGAAAATCTCCATCATTATTGCAAATAAGGATCATGTGGGAGATTTAAAAAGATGCATAACATCTGTTATTGAAAAATCCACATACGAAAATTACGAAATTATTGTTGTGGAGAATAACAGCATAGAGGCGGATACATTTGCTTACTATGAGGAACTTAAGGAAAATGAGAGGATAAAGGTAGTTACTTTCGATGGCGGATTTAACTATTCCGCGGTCAATAATCTGGGAGCTGCGAATGCTTCAGGAGAATACCTTCTTCTTCTCAACAATGATACGCAGGTTATTACGGTGAATTGGATAGAGGAAATGCTTATGTATGCTCAACGTGAAGATGTGGGGGCGGTGGGAGCCAAGCTGTATTATGCGGATAAAACAATACAGCATGCAGGAGTAGTGCTTGCTCTCGGAGCGCATAGAACTGCGGGACACAGCCATTATGGGCAGCATAGGGATAATCTGGGATACATGGGACGACTCTGCTATACCCAGAATGTTTCTGCAGTTACCGGCGCCTGCCTTCTGGTGAAAAAATCTATATTTGATATTGTGGGGGGACTGGATGAGAGTTTTGCTGTTTCCCTTAATGACGTGGATTTTTGCCTGAAGCTGCGACAGAAGGGATATTTGAATGTATTTACACCGTTTGCGGAGCTCTATCATTTTGAGTCTATATCCAGAGGTTTGGATGACCGGGGTGAGAAGGCGGAAAGATACAATGAAGAGTCGGAACGTTTCAGAAAAAAATGGAAGGAAGTTCTGGAAGCGGGAGACCCATATTATAATCCTAATTTTTCTTTGGACAGAAGCGACTTTGCTTTGAAAATTAACTGATAATGTGGTATACTAAACGCAAGCTCAGCAGCTTGCGTTACAAGAATTGCGATGCAATTCTTGCTGGAATGATTTACTTTTATGGCTTTAGTGGCTATGATATAATAAAAATAACTATAATTATGGAGGGAAATGCGATGGGATACAAAGAGCAATATGAATTCTGGATGGAAGATTCTTACTTTGATGAGGACACAAAAAAGGAACTTCAGGGAATTAAAGGCGATGAAAAGGAAATAGAAGATCGCTTTTACAAGGAACTGGCATTTGGCACGGGCGGACTCAGAGGCGTCATAGGCGCAGGAACGAATCGGATGAATATCTATACTGTCCGTAAAGCAACACAGGGACTTGCAAATTATATTAAGAAGCAGGGCGGAGAAGCTAAAGGCGTAGCTATTGCTTATGATTCAAGGCGGAAATCTCCTGAATTTGCTGATGAAGCAGCACTTTGTCTTGCGGCAAACGGAATCAAGGCTTATGTATTTGATTCACTCAGACCTACGCCGGAGTTATCATTTGCATTGCGTACCTTGGGCTGTATTTCGGGTATCGTTATTACAGCAAGCCATAATCCGCCGGAGTACAATGGATATAAGTGTTATTGGGAAGACGGTGCACAGGTAACTGCTCCGAAAGATAAAGAAATAATTACAGAGGTAAACAACGTAACGGATTATCATTCCGTTAAGACCATGTCCAAAAAGGATGCTGTTGAAGCCGGTCTTTATCAGGTGATAGGAAAAGAAATTGACGATAAGTACATGGTTGAATTGAAGAAACAGATTATTCACCCTGAAAT
>CAMWWS010000446.1 GCA_947178085.1 uncultured Lachnospiraceae bacterium
GCTTATTTCTTCTTTCCTGACAGAAATTCCAATTGTCACGGTATTGCTTATCAGGAATACAGCCACCGCTAACAGAATCGCAATTATTCCCACGGAAGTATAAGCTATCAACGCATTGATGCCCGTCAAGGTCGATGACAGTACCTCAAAGCGGTTTACTTTCCTGACTCCCTGAACAGACAACAGATATGTCACCAATGCAGACTGCATGGAAACATCACTTAAATAAACACGATAGTTATCGGAATTGGCCAGCGGATTCTCTGTAAATCCATCAGCATATTCCTTTAGCCAATCGCGCTTAAAGGTTTCCCAAGCTTCATCTGAGGATACATAATGAATCTCTGACACTTCAGTCCGCCGTGCAATCATTTCCCCAATTTCCTGCTTTCTGACATCTTCCACACCTTCGTCAAAGAAAACCGTAACATACACTTTTTGCTCAGCATTTTTTACGATATACTGAAAATTCGCAAGAATCGAATAGAACAGTCCAAGCAGAAACAAGCAGGCGCCTATTGTTGCAATAGAAGCAAGGGTGAACGATTTATTTCTAAAAATATTACGAAATCCCTGACGGATTGTATAGAAAAACGTACTAATCCTCATCAATATATCCTCCCTTTTCTTCGTCGCTCACAATCACACCCCGCTTCAAAGTAACCACCCTTTTTTGCATTGCATTAACAATTTCCTTGTTATGTGTAACGACCAGTACAGTCGTACCGTTCTCATTAATCTGCTCAAGAAGCCTCATAATTTCCAGTGAATTCTTAGGATCCAGATTTCCTGTAGGCTCATCCGCCAGCAGAATAGCCGGTTCATTAACCAGCGCCCTCGCCAAAGCTACGCGCTGTTGTTCACCACCGGAAAGCTGCCTTGGTTTGGCTTTGTATTTACCCGCAAGCCCAACAACAGCAAGAATACTCGGCACATTCCTTCTGATTTCTTTATTGGATTTCTGTATGATTCTCTGTGCAAACGCCACATTTTCATATACATTCCTATCTTTTAGCAAACGGAAATCCTGAAATACAATCCCGATATTACGCCGAAATTTCGGTATCTTTCTATGCTTTATTCTCGTAAGGTCATAGCCCATGACTTTAATCTCTCCGCTCGTAATCGTAAGCTCACGCATAAGCAGTTTGATTAATGTAGATTTTCCCGAACCGCTGTCACCAACAATAAAAACAAATTCCCCTTTACTGATATGCAGATTAACTTCTTTTAATGCCGGCGCTCCGGTTGAGTAGGCTTTACTGACATTCGTAAGCGAAATAATCTCACTGTTCCTATTCTCTGCCGATGATTTTTTCCTTTTCTTTCTTACAGACGAATCCATTATAAACCTGCTCCTCTCACCTTAATACTCAAAACTCTCCATATATTTCATATATTTAACAACCATAAGTGCTATCTTAAAAGTAATTGCATCTTCAAACACCCTTAAATCCAGACCTGTGTTTTTCTGCAGCTTATCAAGACGATATACAAGTGTATTTCTATGTATGAAAAGCTGTCTGGAGGTCTCCGATACATTCAGGCTGTTTTCAAAAAACTTGTTAATGGTCATCAATGTCTCTTCGTCGAAATCATCCGGACTTTTTCCATCAAAAATTTCCTTAATAAACATTTTGCAAAGAGGAATCGGCAGCTGATAAATCAAACGGCCTATTCCAAGCTCGCTATATGCTATTATATCTCTTTCCTCAAAAAAGATTTTTCCAACATCCAGAGCCATTCGTGCCTCTTTATAGGAACGGCTTACTTCCTTAATTTCATTAACCGCCGTGCCGTAAGCGATTCTTACATTCTTCATGCGCTCTTTCTCTAAAAATGCAGCTATTCCCGCCGCAGTTTTTTCAATTTCTCTGTTGTTCTCTCCCTCAGAAAGACTTTTTACAACGATTACGTTATTCTCATCTACGGCTGTAGTAAAATCCATACTGCTGCCGCCGAAATAGCCGCGCATTATTTCCAGTACATTACTTTCCTTTGCATTGTCTGTCTCAATAATCAGCACTGCTCTTCTGTCATTCGTCGGAATATGTAATTTCTTAGCCCGGCTATATATATCCACCAGCAAAAGATTGTCTAAAAGAAGATTTTTGATAAAATTGTCCTTATCAAATCTTTCTTTGTATGCCACTATAAGATTCTGAATCTGAAATGACGACATTTTACCTACCATATAGACGTCCTCACCGATGCCGCCGGCAATCAGAATATACTCTAACTTCTGATCCTCAAAAATCTTAAAGAACTGATATCCCTGTATCTCCTGGGAATCTGCAGGCGATTTGGCAAACTCCGCCGCAAGATTTGAGCATTTTTCCATCTCATCCGTAGTCATAACCACAACTTTTCCGTCAATATCCATTATACAAAGTTCCACGCGTGCTATCGCTTTCAATCCCTCGATAGTATTCTGTAAAATCTGATTTGAAATCATAGTGTAATCACCCTTTCAAAATGTATTAAAACTTCCGTTAGTACATTTTTAGCACATTTATACAATAATAAGGCCTGATAATTTCTGCAAAAAAATACATCTTCAATCTATTTTAAT
>CAMWWS010000447.1 GCA_947178085.1 uncultured Lachnospiraceae bacterium
TGTTGCCGGCAAGATTGTTGTAGTGGCAGGTTATGGCTTGTGCGGTAAAGGAACAGCGATGAGGGCTAAAGGACTTGGCGCAAGAGTAATTGTTACGGAAATTGACCCTATTAAGGCAATCGAGGCAGTTATGGACGGATTTGACGTAATGCCTATGAATGAAGCTGCTAAAGTCGGTGATTTCTTTGTTACCGTAACAGGCTGTGACGGAGTTATAGATAAAGAAGATTTTGCAGTCATGAAAGAAGGAGCTATTCTTTGCAATGCAGGTCATTTTGACTGTGAAATCGATATGGCATGGCTTAAGAAAAATGCTGTAGAGACAAGAGAACAGAGAAAAAATATTATGGGATATAAGCTTCCTACAGGACAGTGGATTTTCGTTCTGGCAGAAGGCCGTCTTGTGAACCTGGCAGCAGGAGACGGACATCCGGCGGAAATTATGGATATGAGCTTTGCAATTCAGGCGCTTTCTGCAAAGTATCTGGTAGAACACGGAAGCGAATTAAAAGAAAAGCTGATAGATGTTCCGGAAGAGGTTGATAAGGATGTGGCAAAACGTAAGCTTGCATTCCTTGGAAAAGAAATTGATGTTCTGACACCGGAGCAGGAAAAATATCTGAACAGCTATACTTTGTAAAAAGGTTGAAATGATTGTAATGTTCAGCTGATAAAAATCCCCCGTATATTATGGTACGGGGGATTCTTAAGCTTATAGTTAATTATGAAACTGTTCCGGTTATTGGATGAGAGTTTCATAAATGCCTGAGTAGTTAAGTAATGTGGAAGGAGTGTGTTCATAAAAGATGAAGCCGCAAACTGAAACTGTACCAAAATATAAAGCGGGAGAATTATTGAGAAGATTTCTTCCGTATTATAAAAAATATTGGACTGTTGTAGTGATTGATTTACTCTGCGCAGGTTTGACGACAATATGTGAAATGGTTCTGCCGATGATCATAAGGTATATTACAAATACGGGAATGAACGATTTGGCGTCGCTCAGCGTGAATATTATTCTTCGTATGGGAATTCTATATCTGGTGCTTAGAATAATTGATTCCATGGCCAATTTCTATATGGCTTATACGGGACATGTCATGGGCACGAAGATTGAGACAGATATGCGGCGGGATGCATATGCCCATCTGCAAAGTCTTTCCGATACATATTATAATAATACCAAAGTCGGACAGATAATGGGACGGATTACCAATGACCTGTTTGATGTGACTGAATTTTCACATCACTGTCCTGAGGAATTTTTTATTGCAGCAATTAAGGCGGTAATTTCATTTATAATCCTTTCCGGTATCAATCCATGGCTGACGCTGATTATTTTTGCCATAGTTCCTGTTATGCTGATTACCTGTACGCTGATTAATCTGCGTATGCGCGCCGTATTCCGCCAGCAGAGAGTCCAGATAGGAGAATTGAACGCCAGAATAGAAGACAGCCTGCTTGGGCAGAAGGTTGTCAAGGCATTTACCAATGAGGACAAGGAAAAAGAAAAATTTGAAGAAGACAATCAGAAGTTTTTTAGAATAAAAAAACGTAGCTACAAAATCATGGCGGCCTTTCAGACTACGACAAGAGCCTTTGATGGGTTGATGTACCTGACAGTATTAACTGCAGGTGGTATTTTCATGGTATATGAATTGATTTCCCCCGGAGATTTGGTAGCGTATGTCATGTATGTTTCAACTCTGATTGCGACAATAAGAAGGATTATCGAATTTGCTGAGCAATTCCAGAGGGGTATGACCGGAATTGAAAGGTTTGTTGAAATAATGGACAGCGAGATAGAGATATTTGATGAACCGGATGCCGTGTCGTGTATGGATGTAAAAGGCGATATTTCCTTAAAAGATGTAAGCTTTGCCTATCCGGATGACCATAATATTGTGTTCCGCGGATTAAATCTGGATATTCATGCAGGAGAAAAAATTGCCATAGTCGGACCCTCCGGAGGCGGTAAGACAACCCTGTGTAATCTGATTCCCCGATTCTATAATCTGGATGAAGGTGAGATCATCCTGGATGGTCAGAACATCAGAAAGTATACGCTTAAGAGCCTGCGTCGTAATATCGGAATGGTACAGCAGGATGTATATCTTTTTTCAGGAACGGTTTATGAGAATATTGCATACGGAAGAGACAATGCTACAAGGGAAGAGGTAATAGAAGCTGCAAAAAGAGCCGGCGCACATGAGTTTATCGAAGCTCTGAAGGATGGATATGACACTTATGTAGGAGAACGTGGAGTGAAGCTTTCCGGAGGACAGAAACAGCGAATCAGCATTGCCAGAGTATTTTTGAAAAATCCGCCGATTCTGATTCTGGATGAAGCGACTTCCGCTCTGGATAATGAAAGCGAGTTTCAGGTTGCAAAATCGCTGCGGGAATTGGCTGAAGGAAGAACTACGATTACCATAGCGCACAGGCTTTCCAGCATCCGCAATTCTGACAGGATTCTGGTGTTGACAGAGGACGGAATAGTTGAAGAAGGAAATCATGATAAGCTGCTTGAACAGAAAGGAATATATT
>CAMWWS010000448.1 GCA_947178085.1 uncultured Lachnospiraceae bacterium
GATTTCACTGTTAATTGCGTCAAACTTATCAATTGACTTCTGCATCTTTGCAGCATTATCAAGGTAATATTTCTGTTCTTCCTGGAGCGATTCCTTTATCCCGAGCTTCTGTACGATACCGTTGAGTGCGATAACACCCCTTGCCTTAAAATTTCGGATCACTTCTGCCGCTTTTTGGAAAAGTTTTTTCAGAAAACCTTCATGGTGCGCTTTCAGTCCGTCCACATTTTTTTCCAGGTTTTTCACTCCCTGCCTGCCAAGGTCACTACTGTCAGATCGTTCCGCAAGCTGCTTTTTGAGATTCTCCAGTTCGCTGCGCATACTTTTATAATGATTGTCCATTTCTTCCATATACTGCTGCACCTCTTTTAACGCGGCGGCTTCCTCCGGGGCGTTCTTTTCAACAATCTTTAGCAGCGCTTCAAACGGGTTCCGGGGTTTTGCCTGCTCCTCCGTTATCTTTTCCTGTGATGCCAAAAATTCCGCTTCCTGTGCTTCATTCAGTATCTGTAGGTGCCTTTCTGCCTCTGCGAGCTCGTTTTCCAGTTTGTCTATGTTCTCCTGTATATGCTCAGATGCGTCGCTTTCCGTACCCAGCCTGCCTTTTTCACTGTCAATCTGCTGCTTCAGTTTCTCACACTTTGTACTAAGACTTCCTATTGTCTCTATCCCGGTTGTAACTTCACTTTCACCGACAGAAGGCACGGGCATTTCCTGCTCATATCCTATCTCCCCGGCATCTACATATTCGTTATCTATCCAGTTCGAATACATTGAAAACACACTATCATCCATACTTTTCTCAATTTTTCCTTTTTCCATATCTGCCATATAATAAATCTCCTTATAAATTTCTTCTCCTATATTATTCATAAGAAAAAGACGGCATTAAACCGTCTTTTTCTTCCTGTTGGAGTAGGAGGCTCCAGCAGGCATCTATATTGTGCGATTGCCGCAATATAGCTACTACATAATTGTTACTTAAAATAGCTCAGATTAAAAAAATTGCCAACCACTCATTAATTTACAATTTTCGAAATTGCTTTCCTTTTATTTTAAGAACAAAAAGCACTCTTACTGTACATAACAATCCACCTCCTTCTATTCGATGCCCTAATGGTTCATACAATACGTATCTCCGCTCTTTCCTCAAAATAGCAGCGTTTTTCCATCAGTTCCTTTTGTATTATTTGTGGTAAGCTATCAAATATTTCCTTACTGCTTAATTGATCTGCTAATGTATTTGATAGCATCATATAAAATTGATAATCTATCCAGTCACTCCACAAATCGTCAAACAGATTCCTACTGTCAGTGTACGTTTTCATTGTTTCGAACCCATTATACTCAGAGTAGTATAGCAATTTTACAAATCCATATCTTCCAGCATCTATGACAAATATTTCTTCTAATTCATAAAATTCAATGAATGCATCTACCACTTTCCTACATTTTGCGCTTTCTTCTTCACTAATATATATTTTTGTGTGTGAATACAATATTATCCCTCACTTTCTGACATATTATGCTGTTTCTATTGTAGTAACCTCTTTCCATTTGATGCCCTGTCAACGACATATTTAAAAAAATCATCCACAGCTATCCCGATACCGACACAGAACCGCTGAACTGTTTCCATTTATGGTGTACTGTATCCATTTTCATAATTGGAATATGTCGCAACTGGCAAGCCCAGCCTGTCTGCCATGTCTTTCTGCCGAATTCCTGACTCCATGCGCAAAACCTTCAGGCACCTGCCTATCTGCAGATATTGCACTATACTCATATCGAAATTCTTCCTCTCTTTATACAAAGCTGCATGTGCTTCCTTTCCCTCCACAATCTCCCTAAAGCAGTTGGCAGGATTTGTTTTCTTCGTCAAGAATTACTGCTCCTCTTTTTGCCAATGCTCTAAGTGTTCCGACACCACAGTACCAAATCGGAGCATCATGTATTTCAACACTAATCCACGACCAAAATCCGCCATCATATCTGATAAGCTTTCCATGTGCTTTCATAATTCGTACTGCTTCTTCCATTTTCATGGATAAATTCCTATATCCATAAGCCATATAGTACCTCTATTTCTTCCCCTAAATTTCAGTTTAGCTACTTGTCAGATTCTAACCTTCCGTTGCTCTCCTCTCGAATAACCCTTACAATATCAACATTTTTTAGCGGAATACAGAAACTACATTCTGGTTCCCATTCTTTCCAATGCTCTGCAAATTCCTCTAATGTATCATACAGACACAATCCTGCTTCTGTCTCTGTGGCAAACATCGTTTCCATTACAGCTTTGGCATCTGCATCAGACCAATTGCACAGATGACAGGCTTTATGATTGTCATAATCCCATAGCGACAATATCAATGTATGTCCATCTATTGCCCAGCCTGTATCTTTTATTTTGCCTTCGATTATTTTCGGTTTATATTTAATCTTGATTAACTTTAATTCTCTCATCTCTGCCCCCAAATCCTTATCTACTATAAATGAGCAAATCTGAGAATTGCACAAAAGAAATTGGTTTGAACCAAT
>CAMWWS010000449.1 GCA_947178085.1 uncultured Lachnospiraceae bacterium
CCGTAAGAGGCAGGAACCAAATCAGCCGCCCAAAACTGGCAGTTCGCTACATCCTTTAACATCCAGTCATTCACTTGTGTCCATCCGCTTTCCTGTGTATCTGCCGCCGTTGTCTTTCCAAGATACTCCCAATGCATCAAGTCTTGGGAACGGCGTATGATATTGCCGCCTTCCCAGCCGGTCTGTACCATATAGTAATATCTGGTTCCATCAATCTCTACTTCCGTAAGTGATGGATCATGCACGTTGCAATTCTCATCAGTCTCTCCATCCGAATTACTATCCCATAAAAACTCAAATTCTCCATTTGCCACGGTTTCCGTATTGAAATCATAGTTTGGATTCTCAGGATATGCAGATACTACCCGTACATTCACGGTATATACAACTTCACCGCCGCTTATCAGATCAAGGAAAACAGTACCGTTCTGTTTCGCCTCCTGATTCGCTGTCAGCATGTTATTCTCACTGTCCCAATCTGCCAAATCTTCCACTGCAATAGAATTGTAATCTTCGTCAACCGCTGACAATTCTATACTATCTATCCCGTTCTCTTCCACAAGCTCCAGCGTATAGGTAATATCCGCCTCTGTCAAATATCCCAGAGAAAGATTATCATAACAGATTGTAGACGCAACATCGCTATTAACGTACTTCTTGCTTCCATCCTCATTCCGATTTGCCAGTACTTTCGCATCATAATCTACCGGCTTCAAATCAGAGGATACCGGAATAAATTCATAATTACCCACTGCTTCTATATCTTGGGTCTCCTCCTGTTTCTCATCTTGTGTGCTGTCCTGCACTGCATCCGTATTCTCTTCCGATACAGCGTTACCAACCGTATCCGTGCTGCCCATATCCTGTTTGCCGCAGGCTACAGTCTGTAACAAAAGGAAACTGCTTAATGCTATGCATTGCAAGCTTTTAACTACTTTCTTTTTCATGATTCTGCTCCTTTCTGAGTAGGAAGTTCCTCATCACCATTGTCAAGCCAAATTTTTATTATAGTAATTGTCAAAGGTGTAAAATCTTAATAATTTAACAGACTTTACACCTTGTTTTTAATTATTGATTATATGATATTATTCTTTAATTTTATCAATATCTGTGAGATTGATACCAAAAGAAGTCAAGATGACTTTCAATTCAATATAACGGTCTTTCATAAGCTTGTAACCAGCCGAATCTTTTTCTGATGCAATCACCTGCTTTCTATATTGTGGCTTTTAATGCCACAACATAAGTATATCACAGCAGAAATATAAAGTCTATTCAATTATAAAGTGTGCGTTAGAACAGTATATCTTTTATTCATAATATCTATAAGCAGCGATATTCTTTCTTCTCCGTTAGTGCAATAAACATCTAATAAGTGACCAACATATACCGAATTTGTGTCAATTGTCCATGTACTATCCATGTCCATCCTGCCCATTCTATCCAAGTAGTCATGTAATGCAAAAGAAACCCCAACTATATACATATTGTCGTATAGCCAATATCCGGAATCAATAGAATGAACTATCTCCAGGCTGCCCTTATGAGTTCCTTCCGGTTCTCCGCCTAAAAAAGAATTTTCAAACAATTCTAAATATGAATTCCACTCCAATATGGAACTATAAGAAGGTCCGCTTTGCTCGTCAAAACTTAATGATATTTCAGACTCATTATTATTGCGAATATCGACAGCAATAATGTTATGCAAAAACATGCCTCCCCTATCTGAGAGCAATATATATAATTCGTTGCCTGTTGCGGACTCAACATAAGCATGATATATTCCGTCATTGTAAATAATTCGTTTCAGTTCCCATTCTTCATCTTCCATACCGTTCTGAAATGCATATGTCTTGACTGCAATAGCCACCTCAAGTTCCAAGTTAATATTGTAATTTCCTTCACCGGCATTTGTAAAATACCTATAGTCCGGAATATCTTCTAATGGCAGTTCACTTTCCTGCCATAAATCTGCTAAGAAGTCTTCATTGAACTTCTCTGTATTGTCCTCTGTTACATTATCAAGCTGTTCTTTAGGAGTATCCAAGTTCTCTGGAATTTGATCATTGAGAAGCTCTATTATGTTATTCCGATTGCCATTTATGTATCCATCACCTATAGCTGATACCATCATTTTCTGCACAACATCTTTTTCGCCGCAAGCGGTGCAAATAATAAAAACAATACCGGCAATAACTACTGGTAATATCCTTCTATAGTTTTTTCTATTCGTATTTTCATAATTAATGACCCATTTCATAGTATTCATATTTTTCACTTTCCTCATTATATCTCAATAAAATTTCCTCTACCGGCAGAGCTATTATATAATAGCCTCCTGACTTTTCCTCCAATACCGCAATAGGAGCATGGCTATATCGCGTATCATAGTCATGTAAGTGTATACCTTCCTCGAATACGCAACGTAATGTACCATTTTTTTCCTGTATGTATATTCTAACCATATTTACACCAAGCAGGCTCCATTCTGACTCATGCATACATACCAGATAATCTTCAATAC
>CAMWWS010000450.1 GCA_947178085.1 uncultured Lachnospiraceae bacterium
CTTATAACCGAGCCTGAGATTCTTTTTGCGGACGAGCCGACCGGAGCGCTTGATTCTAAATCGGGAAGGGAACTGCTTGAATGTTTTAAGGGGGTTAATGAAAGAAATCAGGCGGCGATTCTTATGGTTACACATGATGCTTTCAGCGCTTCATATGCGAAAAATGTGTATATACTTAGTGATGGGGCAATAAAGTACAAGCTAAACAGAACCGGGCGCAGGAAGGAATTTTATGATTATATAATGGAAATACAGGCAACGCTTGGGGAGGCGTTTGAAGATGAAGATGGGGGTGATTTTTAATGGGGAGTATCAGGCTGGCATTCAATAATTTTAAGAAGAGCTTCCGGAATTACTTTTCTATGATCTTATCGCTTAGTTTTACGATCATGATATTGTATAATTTTGTAAATCTGACATATACGGAGACTTTTAAGGCGTTTGGTGAGCAGAATAAGAATTACATTGATATAATAATACGGGTTGTATCGTTTGTACTTATTTGTTTTATGTTCTTTTTCATCTGGTATGCTACAAATGTTTTTTTGACCAAAAGGAAGAAGGAAATAGGGATTTACGTTTTTATGGGACTGACTAATCGTAAAATCGCTAAGATTTATGCTATGGAAACGATTATAACCGGAACCGCCGCGCTTGTTTTAGGAATTTTATGTGGAGTGGTTTCAACGCAGCTCTTTCAGATGGTGCTGTTTACGATATCCGATATCAGCATAGATATATCTTTCCGGTTTGTCTGGAAACCGGTGATTATTACAGCAGCAATCTATGTTGTTATTTATACGATTTTTGTTATAAAAGGCTATGTAAATATTGTAAGAAGCAGTGTGCTTGAGATGATTTCCGCAATCAGGCAGAATGAGTATGTAAAGACAAATAACTGGATTTTGTTTGGCAAGGCGGTGCTCGGAATTACGATTCTATTAAACGGCTATTATCTGGCAGTGAAAGAGAGCGGTTTTAATGTAATGGGGAATCTTTTCAGTGCGACGGTTTTTGTTATTGTGGGCACGTATTTGGTTTTTGGAGGTTTTCTACCGATCCTGTTTCAGAAATTAGCGGACAATAAGTGGTTCTTATATAGCAGGGAGAGAAATCTATGGATAAATAATGTGATTTTCCGTATGAAAAAGAACTATAGAACGTACGCCATGACCTGCGTGCTTTTGACCTGTTCGGTGACTGCGCTTGCGGCCGCTTTTGCCCAAAAGGACAGGTATGATAATATGGTGCATTTCAGGAATACTTATACTTTCCAGATTGTAAGCAACATGCCGGATTTAGGTACGAGGATTACGGATTTAATAGAGCAGGATAATGATATTGCATATTCATCCGAAGGCGAGTTTTTTGTAATGGGCGGAAGTCATTTTGACGGCGGTTTTACGTATGGACTTCTTCCTTTTTCCAAGGTAAAAAAGATGGCGGAGGATACAGGGTTGGATTTTCCATATGATGAGCTAAAGGATGACGAGGTAATCTGCGCAAATCATATATACTTATTATCGTTCATAACTGACCGCGATGACGTAACCGTTACAATTGATGGTAAAAAATATCGGCAGATAGACGAGACAACGGTGCCTTACATGGGATATATGCAGGAGGGGCAGACTTATTATATTGTCAGTGACAAGGTCTATGAGGAGCTTTTGGCAGATTATATGCAGGAGACATCATATAATGAGCGGATATACATCTATAATTACAGGATAAAGGACATCTATAACTACGCGGCTTCTATGGACGAGCTGGATACCATTATGGAAAATACAGATGAAAACTATGTGGGCAGAGTGGCAATCGATCCTAATAGTGATGATATTATGTGGATTAAGGTTGAGTATTCCCTATGTGTATTTATGTTCCTAGTATTTGTTGTAGCGAGTGGAAGTATTTTGTTCATGAAACTTTATAACGATTCGTTTGATGAGAAAGAACGCTACGGCGTGCTGACGAAAATCGGTGTTGCAAAAAAGACGCTGGGAAAAGCCATTGCCAAGGAGCTTAGGGTGGCATATGGGGTGCCTTTCCTTTTGATGACGCTTTCATCATACTTCGCTGTACATTCGCTGGAAAAAATGATGTCTACGAATTTGAAACTTATAAATCTGCTAAGTGTAGGGATAATCTTTATATTTTTTCTGGCGTTTTATAAATTGTCCGTAATTTTGGCAGTAAGAAACAGTGCGGCGTTATCGTGATTAAGGGCTTTGGAGGATATGCAAATGATTCGTTTATTATCCATCGGAATAGATTGTTTTTCGGCGTTAGTGTTTATCGTTCCTGCTGTAATTGTTTTACAGTATGCTTTTTTTAAACAACATTGCTTTAGTAAAGCTATCATGGTTTTGATATTTGCATTTTATTCTATGGCAGTCTTTACCGCGGTAGGTATTCCTACGGTGAATAGATTAATGATTAACTTGCGCTTCAATTTAATACCATTAATAGATATAGTTAATAATCCATCCGGGTATATTATAAATACCATACT
>CAMWWS010000451.1 GCA_947178085.1 uncultured Lachnospiraceae bacterium
GATATACTGTTAGCAGCGCTTGCAGGAGGCGTTCTGTACGCCATATCTATCGGTTTAATATTTAAGGTTGGTGCAACTACCGGTGGGATGGATATTATCGTGAAATGGCTGCGGATAAAACTACCATATTTAAAAACAGGAGTGCTTTTTTTCGTTACGGATGCTATAATAATTACAATGTCGGGAATTGCTTTTAAAAATGTTGACGCAGCACTTTATGCCGGTATTACCGTAGCAGTCAATTCTGTTGCACTGGATATTGTGCTATATGGTAAGGATGAAGCGAAGCTGATTTATATCATAAGCGACCATGCACAAGATATTACGGCAAGACTTTTAAAAGAACTGGATATAGGAGCGACATATATAGAAGGGCGTGGAGCATTCAGCGGCAAAGAGAAGCAGGTTCTTATGTGCGCAGTCAAAAAACAGATGTCACCGAGACTGGAAGAAATCGTGAAGGAGGAAGATACGGAAGCCTTCATGATAATCTCAAGCGCTACAGAAGTTTTCGGTGAGGGATATAAAAGCTATTTTAATGAGCGGATATGAGTGAAGCATAAGATAGGAGCATATATGCAGGATAATAATTTACAGATGAGAACAAAAGGAAAGAAGCGCAGAAGAAGAGAAAATGGGATTATGTTCGGTTCCATTATTCTTTGTCTTGTTACTTTAAGCGCTATTACGCTCTGTATGTTTCTGGTATTCAAATACCGTGCGTCGCAGTTAGAAACCGAAGAAGTTATGATAGAGCTTGAATCATTACAGAATAAATATACACAGGAAGAGGTTGACTCTCTGATAAACAGTAAAATAGAAGAAGTATGGTTACAGGCGTCGGAGGAAAAGGAAGCGGAAGTTTTAAATGAAATTAAGGAAATGATGATTTCCGGCGGCAGCGCCATCAAGATGCTTCGTTATTTTTATCCGGATGATATAGTGATGGCGGATTCCAATAATTATTATTTCTTTCCGATTCTGGACACACTTGAACATAATACATATATAAAAGAGAATTTCTCGTGTACGGAAGATGGTCTGATGGAGTACTATGAGAATGATGCTCTGATATCGCATAAGGGAATTGATGTATCCAAATATCAGGAAAAGATTGATTGGGAAAAGGTAGCGGATGCGGATGTTGAATATGCTTTTATCAGACTTGGAATCCGTGGTTATAAAGAAGGCGTAATTTCAGAAGATGACACTTTTGAATACAACATAGAGAACGCGATTAAAAATGACGTGGCTGTAGGCGTATATTTCTTTACTCAGGCAACCAGCGTCCAGGAAGCGGAAGAAGAAGCTGAGTTTGTGCTTGATAAGATAAAAGACTATGACGTCACATATCCGGTAGTACTTGATGTTGAAGAGATATCCAACAGTAATGCCAGAACAATAGATTTGACCGTGGAAGAACGGACGGAATATTGTATTGCTTTTTGCGATAAGATTAAGCAGGCAGGTTATACGCCGATGATTTATGGTAATCTGAAGACATTTATGCTGATGCTGGATATAGAAAAACTGGAAGAATACGATAAGTGGTTTGCACAATATGATACGGAAGTATATTTCCCTTATGCGTTTAAAGTGTGGCAGTACACGGATAGCGGAAGCGTAGAGGGAATCGGTGTGAATGTAGACATGAATATCAGTTTTGAAGACCTTTCAAATTAAAAAAGTTTTCAAGTTAATAAGAATTTGATACAATAGTAACATAGGCGGAAATCGTTTGGATGACATATACTGCTCCAAATTGAAAACGATAAAATAAAATAAATTGGTGCAAGGCACCGGAAGGGAGATTATATGAGGTATTTTTTTGAGTCCAAAGTTGAAAAACAGGACAAGGGGTATTCAATTGACATTCCGTTTAATGTGTGGGAGGTATGCAAACAGAGAGATGTGATTAAGGGTGATTTGGTACTTGATAACAGGATTATTGACTGTGAACTTCATCCTAAGGAAAAAGGTAACTATTTTATCCATATTGAAGATGAGTCTGCGGTAAGCGTGGATATGGGTGTTCCGCATAAGATTCTGCTTCATGTAAACGGTTCACTGATCCGTATGGACCAGAACAGCCCATACAGTTTCGAGAATCCTATCCGTAAAATCGACAGTGTTGAAGTGATTAAGCTTCCTGAGGATGGTCTTTGCGGGCAGGCATGCGTAGCTATGCTGGCAGGGGTAACAGTTGCAGAAGTCATCAGCGTTATGGACTGTCGGGAATGGCAGGCTACTATGGGACGTGTGATTTCAGCATTGAACTATTACGGAATTGACCATACCGATATCATTAATTACACAGAAGGAAGAGATACAGTTCTTCCTAAATGTGCGATATTAATGGAGAGAATGGGACGTTTCTGTCATTATCTGGTACATTTTGACGGAAAATACTACGATTCCCATGCAGGTGTACTTACTGAGTATGATATGAGTAAACTTTTGGGATATCTGGAAATTAAGTGCTGATACATACGAAGTGATAATAC
>CAMWWS010000452.1 GCA_947178085.1 uncultured Lachnospiraceae bacterium
CCTTCAGCATGTCCGATCAACCATTTATTCTGTGAGGTAATCAGGGCATCTTCCCAACCCTCATGCTCATCTTTTAAAGGATAATTCGTACCTGCAGGCAAAACAATACCTACTTTAAATCCCTCATCGCTTGCGCTGCACGGTGCATAATGAAGAGTTGTCGCATAGATCTCAACTGCTGTTCCGGCAGGAACTAAAAACGCCTCCATCAAAGACGTATCATATGTAAAATCATCCGTAATGTCCTGCTGCATACCAACAATCAGAATGGCATCAGTTGCTGCAACATTAATCTCGGAACTTCTGTGATACTCGATTGCATTCAGCTTATAATTATGACCGTTACAGTATCCTACCTCAATCGGAAGCTCTCCGTATGTCTTTTTCCGCAATTCTTTAGCACTGGCTGTTTCTTCAAGCGCTCCGATTGACGGCTCATAAGCAACTCCTTCAGGTAAAGGCGTCTTACTCTCAATTGCTTCAATTAAATCGCTGAAATCAATTCCCTGTACTACTCTGCCATATTTTCTAAATGCAGGGTCAGTAATTTTTTTAATTTTCATACTTTTGTAAACCCCTTTCTTATATTTATTATTACAGCTCAAGTTCATACTTAAGCAAGCTTGGTAACTTTTTGTATATCCTTATCTTCAAGTTCTACGATTTTCTTTTATTCGCTTCTTATCATCATACATCATACGATCCGCTGCATTAATAAAATCCTGAACATTGCATCTGCTGTATCCGATAGCATAACTGATTTTAAAGCTGCCGGTTCTGTTATGCCGTTCACAGTTCTCATGCAAATTTCTTATAAACCGCATTACATCACCGTTATATAACACGGCAAACTCATCGCCGCCTTGTCTGTATGCAAGTCCTTCTTCTCCCACTGTTTCAACCAGTAAAGATGCAAATCCTCTGATCAATTCGTCTCCTGCCGTATGTCCGAGTGTATCATTTACTATTTTCAAATCATTTAAATCCGCAAGCAGGTAATAAACCTCACTGTCTGCACTGATTTTCGCAAGGTCACGCTCTAATGCATTACGATTATATATATTCGTCAGATAATCAATGTAAGCCAAACGGCTGCCGGTTTCTTCACAAAAAGCGGCAACTTTTTGAATATACTCTCCTTTGGTCGTAATGTATTCTTCCGAAAATATCGTAGTTTCAATTCCTATGCTCTCTTTTCCATATCGGTCCAAAATACTTTTTTTAATTTGTAATAAGACAGCCTCTGCTTTTTCTTTCGAACTGCATAAAAATGCCACACCATTTTCTGATACACGATATCCCTGCAGATAAGACAGTTTCAATTCTTTGTGAATATCCTGCATTACAAGAGCTTCCTGTTTCCAGTCGAAATTATTTTCAATCCTGTACATGCAAAGAACCGCTGTATTAACCTTTTGTCTTTTGGAACATAGTTCTTCTAAAACAAGTTCAAAAGAATATTTATTAAATAACTTCGTTTTTTCATCAATAAATTTTTCAGTGTTCTCATTGCTCATTATCAGACCAAGCATGATAAGAAGCACTCCCACTATCTCCACAAGCGTTTCCGGCATAAGCATCTGTATTATAGACGTGATTGTATATATCGGAACAGACAGTACGATTGCCATACGTTTTTCTTCATCTATAATATCCCAGTAACGCAGAGAATAGTATAAAATCAAAATCATATATACAACAATACTGACATATAACGCATAAGCCTTAGGTCCCAGCGAATAATCTGTCATTTTCCCATGAATATAGGTAATCGGTAAAACCAAAATACCTATAGCGGAAGCAGCAAAAGGTATTGCCTGAATTATTCTGGTCTTCTTTTTAAACCTCAGATGAGTATCCAGAAAGCTTCTCAAATATAAAAACATAAGATAAATAAGGCTTAATATGGATAACAGAAAAATAATATGCGCAACAAGATTTATCGTCTCAGGCACGCTATCCCTATTATTAACCGTATAAATCGTAACCAAATCAAAAACGGAATTGAGAAACGCCGCAACGAGCACCATCTGAAATATTTTTGTAGACCTAATCATGATATGCGGTTTTCGGTAATAAAAACCAATCATATATGTAAGGAATACCAAACATACCGCAGAAGTTTTTACAATCATATCAACCATGCTTCCTTTCGCGGAAGTTTGAGTTACTGTATTTTATCAAAAAGTGCCTTGCATGCAGGATAGATTTCTTTGAACTGCTGATAACGCGCTTCATATTTTGCAACAAGTTCAGCATCAGGCTCTACCGTATCTACAATCTTTACGATCTTTCCGGCTGCTTCCTCTACGCTGGCATATTCCCCACAGGCAACAGCAGCTAACATAGCGCCTCCCATAGCAGGACCTTCTTCGCTTTCAATAACGTCTACCTTCAGATTAAGTATATTGGCAATCATCTTCTTCCAAAGAGGGCTCTTCGCACCACCGCCGCAGATTTTCGTCCTGTCAATTTTGATTCCGAGTGATGTTGCAACCTCAAA
>CAMWWS010000453.1 GCA_947178085.1 uncultured Lachnospiraceae bacterium
GGACCTGCGGTTGCATGTTCTCTGGTAGATTTGGGAACAAGGTTCAGACTGCTTATTAATGCGGTTGATTGTAAGAAGGTGGAAAAACCTATGCCTAAGCTTCCGGTAGGTACTGCATTCTGGACGCCGCAGCCCAATCTTGAAATAGGAGCAGCAGCATGGATTCTTGCCGGCGGAGCTCACCATACGGCATTCTCATATGATCTGACGGTTGAGCAGATGGCAGACTGGGCAGACGCTATGGGAATTGAAAGTGTAATAATCGATAAGAATACGAATATACGTGATATTAAGAATGAACTGAGATGGAACGAAGCAGCATATAGAGGTTGATTCAGACGTATAATGAAAAGTGTGTAAAAGGTGCATTTATAAATCCGATATTTAGATTTATAAATGCATCTTTTTAATTTATGAGAAAAATATAAAATAACTGTTGACCTATACATAAGACTGTGGTAGTATATGGTATATACTACTACAGTCTTATAGCCGAAAAGCGGTGGAAGAGCAATTTTTTAAATGGGAGGCGGAAATAAATGAATTTATTGCAAATGAGTTTTTCCGGAGCAATACTTATTCTTGCAGTTATAGTGGTGCGCGCAGTATCTATAAATAAACTGCCGAAGAAAACATTTCTGGTGTTATGGGGGATTGTGCTTTTGCGATTATTGATTCCTGTTTCCGTTCCCTCTATATTGAGCGTGTATTCATTAGTGAACCGCAGCATGCCTGTCAGGGAAATTGTGAGCGACGTACCGGAAGCGGATTTTACTCCGACAGCCCAGGCGGGGCAGCTTTTTATAAGCAGCGATACTGCACAAGCGCAGATGCCTCAGGGAGTTCAGGATAATATGCATGTGTCAGTCCGGATTATCATATGGTGTGTAGGAACAATTTCATGCGCTGCATTTTTTATTATATCTTACCTGCGGTGGTCTTTTGAATTTAAAACCTCTCTGCCGGTTTCGGATACTTTTATAACACAGTGGCTTGAAGAACATCGGTTGAAACGTCCGGTAACGATACGCCAGTCTGACAGGGTTGAAACACCCTTAACCTATGGAATCCTGCATCCGGTTATTTTATTGCCCCAAAAGACTGATTGGGAAAATCAGCAGCAGCTACAGTATATTCTCCTGCATGAATATGTGCATATCTGCCGATTTGACCTTGCAGCAAAATTGATTTCCGCTTTTGCCCTGTGCATTCATTGGTTCAATCCTATGGTCTGGGTAATGTATATTCTTTTTAACAGGGATATTGAATTAGCTTGTGACGAGTGCGTAATCCGGAAATTAGGAGAGGGTTCAAAATCAGAATATGCATATACGCTTATCAACATGGAAGAAAAGAAAAGCGGTTTGATGCCGATTTGTAACAATTTCAGTAAAAATGCAATAGAAGAAAGGATTATGGCAGTTATGAAAATAAAAAAGACTTCTTTCGCGGCAATTATTGCCGCAGTAGCAATAGTTGCAAGCGTGACAACAGTATTTGCAACGTCTGCAATTAAGGATAAGGATGATAAGAAAGAGACGGAAATATCTGTGACAGACTTTTCGGATGATAAGCAAAGCGCTGAAATACCAGATGCGGACTTTACAGATGAAGAATACGACAAGCTTCGGGCGTTGCAGTTTACCGGTTATGAAGGAATGTCCGTTTCGGAATATCAGAATAAGGTCTGGGAGCTTACAGATACAGTTGAATACAGAAATTTATTAGAGCGTTTTTCAAAAAGTGAAAAACTTTATGGAATGAAAGACAGTGACGAGACTGCGTATTTCCTGTTTTATATACTTAATCCGCTTACTGCAGAAGGGTGGCAGTCAAAGGAATTTGGCGGATATGCGGCGGCTGATTATCCTAAAGCCTCAAATAACGCCACAATAGAATATTTACTGACGCTGGAGATTTTAGATGCCGATGAGCTTACGGTTGGAGAGTATGATGTTTCGCGCAGGATTGCGGTGGAGGAGTTGAATCATATTTTAGACGGTATGACAACAAGCGACCTGCGCGATGCGGAATACATGCAGACGTTCATTGATGAGGCGATTGATAATATCACTTATATGGCGGAAGCAGGCAGGGTGAATGTTGAAATACAATATGAATTTACGCCGTTAGGTGAGCTTGCAATAGAAGATATGGAGGAATATCAGAAAGAACGGCAGAAGGAGATGGAGCGGTTGTTAGCCCCCTATGTACCGTTTGGACTGACATATGAATATGATTTTGCCACTGATGATTATAAAATGTATTTTGATGGAAAAGAAGTAAAAAGTATTTATGATGAAAATGAAGGAAAATGGATTGCCATGCATTCCGGAACCGGTGAAGGCATATATGCTGATAATGCAATAAATTTGTTTGTTGTTTATGAAAACGGTGAAATGGCAGGTTTGAGTGAAGACACCTCGCAGGAACATCACACTGATCCTGTGACGGTTACCAATGTTTCCTTTGTAAGCGGAATGGGCTGCAGTGACCCAAATT